>JAJCYJ010000721.1 GCA_029262975.1 Saprospiraceae bacterium | reverse complement strand
GGCAATGACTGCACCCCCGATGCCAGTGGTGACAGGGAATATAGCCATTGCATTCACATCAGTTATATTTTGTGCCATTTCTATTCCAAAAATGTGATTATAAAAATGCACTGCCTGAGGAAAATCAATAGCTGGGATTTCAAACCAACTAACAAAATCTTTAACCGCTTTTTTTTTCTTCTTTTTATTTAGTGGAATTCCACCCATGTTTATAAGTTTAAATTAACCGTTCCCATTTAATTGGGTGGGCGAGCTCTTGTGCTCTAATGTGTTTTCTTTAATTTTCAATTCTGCAATTTCGTCAAGTCTTGTCGGTTTTATAAGGGCCCCTAAAGAATCGAGATAAGGTGTAGGAGTATTGGGTTGGTAAATCTCAAATTGATGAGCACTTATATGGTCACGAAAGCTTTTAAGTGGCTGACCAAGCCTAAGTATACCTAATTCACGACTTCTTTTTGCCCTTTCAATATTTAATTCAAGTGGGATAATCTCCTCAGTACCCTCTGACTGATGTAAGACACGTCCATCAGGACCGCAAACAATAGAACGCCCACAACCTCCTGTATCCAAACCATTCACATCAAAGAAATAGCATTGGTTAATGGATGCCATTGCTCTTACTATTGATAATTCAATATCACGGTCGATGGTACCAGACATAGTTGGATGCATAATGACTTCAGCGCCCATTGAAACCAACGTTCTAATCGTTTCAGGAAACCACATATCATAGCATATTGAAACGCCAAACCTTGCCACATCAGGCACGTCAAAAACACAAAATTCTTCACCAGGGGTGACGCCTGTCTCATACGGATAAAAAGGAAACATTTTTCGATAGCGAGTAACGATCTCACCTTCGGGATTGATAACAGTAGCTGTGTTATACAACTTATCATCACTTTTCTCGAATATAGACCCAGGGAGTAGCCAAATCCCATATTTTTTGGCCATGGCCTGCATTTCTGCCTCAAAATCATTGGGTATGGGCTGCGCTGTATAAGTCAACGGCCCATAGGCACATAATTCACTGAACATAATCATTTCAATCCATGGGTATAGATTCATGGTGATATCTATTTTCAGCTTCATCATTTCAACATTGGAAACGACAGCTGACACTTTCATTTGTATGCCTGCAATTGCGAATGGTTTCATATTATTTGTTTCTAGCTTTTTTTATTTCCTTTTCTAAAATAGTCATGCCCTGATCCAATAGCTCTCGGGAAATGACCAAAGGTGAGAGGATTCTAATAATATTTTTATGGGTTCCTGCACTCAACATGATTAAGCCATTTTCGGTACAGCCTTTCACGATTTTTGAACATATCTCAGCATCCGGTTGTCCAGGGTCTCCATTTAATACAAATTCAATAGCGATCATAGCCCCGATGCCTCGTACATCTCCAATTTCCGGGCATGTCTTCATTAAATTTATCAACCGACTCTTAATCACTTTTCCTACCTCTATGGCTTTCTGATTAAGGTCAATTTCTTTCATATATTTAATCGTCGCTAATGCTGCTGCGCAACAAACCGGGCTACCAATATACGTACCACCTATAGAACCCGGAGCCGCGGCATCCATCACTTCGGCACGTCCGACAACGGCAGCAATAGGCAGTCCGGAACCCATCGATTTTGCATAGCAACTTATATCAGGCTCAACACCATAGTGTTGCCAACTGGCCCAATGCCCTGTTCTACAGAATCCACTTTGTACTTCATCCATTATCAATATAATGCCATGCTTGTCACAAAATGCCCGGAGTCCTTCTAAATATTTCTGTGGTATAGGATTAAATCCACCTTCACCCTGTATAGGTTCTAATATAATGGCGGCAACACTTTTACTATCCACTAAATTAAGAGCGCTTTCATGCAATCGGATGAGTTCATCCTGTACAAAGGTGGCTTCATCCCGGGTCCTTCTGTATCGGTATACGTTAGGGAAAGGAAGTCTGTAAATTTCTGGAGCATACGGACCACAATTGTATTTATAGCTAACTTTACTTGTCAGAGTCATGGCCATCATAGTACGCCCATGATATGCTCCCGTATAACAAATGACAGCCGGTCGTTTGGTAGCTTGTCTTGCAATCTTTATAGCATTCTCCACGGCCTCTGCCCCCGTGCTTACAAGCATAGCCTTCGTTTTCTCCCCATGGGGAAGAATATTAGCCAATTCCTCACATAATTCAATATACGGCTCGTAGGTCACTACATTAAAACTGGTGTGCAGATACTTTCCAGCCTGATCTCTTATGGCCGCTACTACAGGTGCCGGACAGTGGCCTGCATTGACAACGCCGATCCCACCGGCAAAATCAATAAGTTCTCGCCCATCGGCATCTATTATAGTCGCTCCTTTAGCATCCACTACTGTTGCAGTATTAAAGACGCCTACACCATTTGGAACAATATTTCTTCTCCTCTCAAGTAATTGTTGAGATTTCGTTTTTACTTCTATCATTTTTTAATCTCTCTAAAGATTATTTTTATTTATATAAAAAAACAGTCAAGAATCATTCAAACTGCTTGATATAAAGCCATCTTGGGGTAAACATACAATTGTTCTTACCTCAATTATGGGTTATCAAAATAGTCTGATGAATAATTATGCCAACAGCAAAATTAAAGAACCTCTAGATATTTATGAGTGGTGAGAAAACATAAATAATGATGTCTGCATAGCATCATTTGTCAAAATATCCAGAAAGAATTTTTTTTTCATAGTATTCATACCAATGTTGAAACAACCTAAGAAACAACCAACAAAAATAATCAATAATTTTCGAATTATATGGAATTAAAATATTTATGTTGCTTTTAACTATGCCTACAATCCTTGTGATAAGGATCATCTCAACATATCTTGGTAAAAAAGGAAAAAGTCGAAAATCATGGCATTATTTCTCTCTTTTTGAAATAAATAAAATTGACTGATCGGCATTCCCAAAATGTCTCTTGTTTTAAATTTTGTACCCTGTCCAAATGAATGTTAAAACTCAGCATTTGACTTTTTAAAATTTAATCCAAGCACTTTTGCATATGTATTAAAGTTAAATTTCTACTGTGTCTTATTGAAATATTTATTGCTAAACCTGTTCATCAAAATAAGAGAGCAGATTTCTGATATTATCCTATGTATTGAACATCAATTAGTCTTTTAGTTGGGCTTAACATCCGATGGCACCTAACTTCATTTTTTGCATACTAATTCTTGCTATATCAGCAAATTGAAAAGATAAAATATTCCGAATCATACCTGGCTTTGATGTCTTAACCAATGGTCATAAACACACATTTTAGTATTGCATTTGAGTATTGAAGAAGCTGTGTCTCCGAATTTTGCAGCTAATCGTTTGGTACACCATATACCTGTATAGACCCCAGGATCCCATTACAATAAGGTTCTTAACTACAGAAGCTTCTTTCTTAGTCATTAGCCCCATTGCCCTCTACTCGATCAACTTGAAAAATCGGAAAGCAATATAGGTAGCAATGACTTTCTATCCCGGATTCAGTAAGAGGACAAATTTCTTGATCCCATATGATCACACATCAGGAACGAGAACCAAAAGGTGCCGGACAAAATCTAAATTCCGCTCATATTTTATATCTTCCACTTATGTAACAAAGAAACTAGCAATTTATTCAATCGTCTTACTGATAGGGATAAAAATGTATTATTTGTAGCTAAATTTCTTAGAAGAGAGGGGGAATAAAGATTCAACCCATGTATTGATTGTACGGATAAAAATTCGGGAGCAGATCCTCACAATCCGCTCCAATATTTTTTAAATATTTGAAACCAAAATTTATGAAACTTAAAGCATACAACAATTACTTCTTGATGATTTGTATGATGAGTCTGTTTGTACATGTCCCTCTTTTGGGGAATGTATCAGGAGAAGTAAGCCATCCTCTGAGCAAGGCCGTGGATGAGGTTCTTGATAAACAAATCTCCGGAACTGTTACCGACCAGGCGGGCCTTCCCCTTATCGGCGCTACGATCCTGGCTAAAGGGACGGCTGTTGGTACCATTACAGACATCAATGGATCTTTTGATTTAACAGTACCTGATGACGTCACAACCCTTACAGTATCTTACATCGGGTATGAAGCACAGGATATCGAAATCCTTAGTAGTACTGTATTCAACATAGTCCTTCAGGCCAGTTCAAGCATCTTGGATGAAGTTGTCGTTGTGGGTTATGGTTCTCAAAAAAGATCAGATGTTACCGGCTCAATTGCTTCTCTTAAAAAAGAGAACTTCAATAAAGGGGTCGTCTCTAATCCTGGTCAATTATTACAAGGTAAAGTGGCCGGCGTAAATATCACCGCCTCCAGTGGTGAACCGGGAGCTAATCAAGATATTATTATTCGAGGTGTTGGAAGTCTGAGGTCTGGAACGACTCCACTGTTCGTCGTTGATGGATTTGCCCTAGACAATTCGGTCAATGGTGTTCCGACCAATCCCTTGAACTTCATTAACCCTCAGGATATCGCAAGTATTGATGTGCTAAAAGATGCTTCTGCCGCTGCTATTTATGGAGCGAGGGCCGCTAATGGTGTCATTGTCATTACCACAAAAAAAGGAATTGGCGGACAATCACAAATGAATTTTTCTGCATCCACTGCCATCACATCTCTTAGTAAAAAAATTGACGTGTTCTCTGCAAGTGAATTTAGATCACAAATAAATGCCATTAATGGAATATTGAACGACGGAGGTGCCGACACTGATTGGCAGGACGAATTAACAAGAACGGCGTCCTCCCAAAGAGTTGATTTTTCTATGAGTGGAGGTGCAAATAGTTCGTCATACTTTGCATCATTCTCTGGTGAAAATCAAGAGGGCATTCTTAGGAATAACAACCTGAAAAGATACTCCGGGCGATTAAACCTAACACAAAGTGCTATGAATGATCGATTGAAAGCAGAGTTTAATTTCTCAGCAAGTCGAGTAGAAAATAATAGAGCGAACGCTTCATCCGTAGTTAGAGATATGTTGCAATTGAATCCTACATTTCCAAGTCAACAAAATGGCGAGCCTACGGATTTAGTAGGTGATAATATAAATCCACTAGTACGAGAACGCATCTATGGAGATATATCTTTTAACAATAGATTCCTGGCCAATTTAGCACCATCTATCGAGATCATTAAAGGGTTAACTTATAAGTTGAATTTAGGGATAGATTATTCTACAACAGATAGAGATGTGCAGCTTATTCCATACCCAAGAATCGCAGATTTTGAATTAGGCAGCTTATCGTCTTCTTTTACTTCTAATAGCAATACACAGACCGAAAATACGCTGACCTATAAGATAGATAAGGATCAATATACCTTATCAGTTTTGGCAGGACACTCCTATCAGGAAACCAAAGTGAGTGGAAAAGGCTTTTTTACATCTGGATTCCCGACTAACGGAGTTGAACCAAGATACCAGGTAGGAGCTGCGAGCGAACCTACCGAACAATCGGCATTCGCGACCATAAATGAATTGCAGTCTTTTTTTGGAAGGGTCAATTATAGCTATAATAATAAGTATATGCTGACCGCAACAATGCGCGCAGATGGATCCTCTAAATTTGGATCTAATAATAAATATGGATACTTCCCTTCTGTCGCACTAGGATGGAATATTATGAACGAAGATTTTATGGCTGATTCTAAAAACATCGATAATTTAAAATTGAGAGTTAGTTGGGGTAAAACAGGAAATCAAGAAATTCCGTCCAAAATCACCCAGGCAAGTTTCACTGAAAGTAACAGTGATAATGACACCTATCCTTTGACTCCGAATGCGACCACATTAAGTGATTATCCTTATGGATCTATCTTTACACGGCTTGCTAATCCAGATATACAATGGGAGGTATCTACTCAGGCAAATATTGGACTTGACTTTGCATTATTCGATTACGGTCTTACTGGAACAATTGATTTTTTCAATAAGGTTTCGGAGAATATATTGTTAGAAGTTGCGCCGGTGGATCCAATACAGCCGACAGACAGGTTCTGGACAAATATTCCCAATATGGAAATCAAGAACACAGGAATTGAATTAGGCTTGACTTATAATAGCAATCCAGCAAAGAACTTCTTATATAGCATCGGTGGCAACTTATCCTACACGAAGAATAAAGTGGTCAATTCACCCTATAGTATTCTTACAACGGGGTCTGTCATAGGTGCAGGACAAACAGGTGCGACAATTAATGGGGTTTTAAATGGTGAACCTATAGGTACCTTCTTTGTACAAGAGTTTACAGGCATTGGAGCTGATGGTCTTAATCAATTTGCAGATGTGAATAATGATGGTGAGATTTTAGATAATGACCGTTTTGCAGCAGGAAGTGCATTACCGACCATGATCTATGCCCTAAATTTTAATTTTGAGTACAGCAATTTCGATTTAGGACTAAACTTTAATGGAGTTTCAGGAAATAAAATATTTAACCACGTAGCATTATCAATTTTTAATAAAGGAAACCTTTCTAACTCTCTCAATACAACAGCCAGGGCTGTCGAGTTTCCTAACGAGGATTTTTCTAACTCAAATAGAGTATCTACGCGCTATTTAGAGAATGGGAGTTTTCTTCGCTTGAACAATGCTTCCCTGGGATATAATGTTGATTTAGAAAAAATGGGAATAGGTGAATCAATTCAGAATATTCGAATTTCTATCACTGGCCAGAACCTGTTATTATTTACAGATTATTCTGGATTTGATCCTGAAATAAACACTGGATCATCTGTAGGTGATATTCAAACTTTTGGTATAGATTATTTCAGTTATCCAAGAGGAAGCACCTTCTTATTTGGAATAGACGTTACATTTTAAAAATACAAATTTCCATAGAATGAAAAATATAATTAAAAATACATTTCTGGTTTGCCTTTTGGCGATTGGTTCCAGTTGTACGGATTTAGAAGAAGTCGTTTTGGATGAGTCATTTACAGGAAGTGGACTTTCAGAGACAATTAGTGGTGCTATAGCGCCGGCCTATGGTCAAGTATCTTGGACATGGAGGCATACTAACTATTATGGATTACAATTAATAGCAGCTGATGAAGCTATACTACCACATCGTGGAGGGACTGACTGGTTTGATGGCGGGAAATTTTTAGCAACACACACGCACACCATCACACCGACAAATGATTTGGTCAGCAGCTCCTGGACAGAATTGACTAAGAATATATCCAGGACATTGACAGCTATAGAAACACTTGCTCCACTTGCTGAGGCTGGAGATAATGAAGCTGCAGGAGCGCTCCATGAAATGAGGGCACTGAGGGCCTATTTGAACATGTTGATGTTAGACAGTTGGGGCTTGATATTCCGGAAAGAAAAATCTACGGAAACTTCAGAAATATTACGTGGGCAAAATGCTGTAGATTATATCGAAAGTGAACTTCAGTCTGTTGTCGGTGTCATAAACACAGACAAGGGACCGGGAAGAATGACACAAAATGTAGTGTGGGGTTTCCTCGCAAGACTGCATTTGAATGCTGCAACATATAGAGATCCTTATGGCACTCCGGATTTCTCGTCTACAGATATGGATAAGGTTATAGAATATACGACGAACATCATTAACTCAGGAGCACATTCTTTGTCTCCAGAGTATTTCGATTTATTTAATGACGCAAATAACAGCAATCGTGAACTCGTATTTGCACTTGATCAGAGAGGTGTATTGAGAAGGGAACATAGCCGTTGGACTTATTGGTCATTGGCGGGTTCTAATTGGGGAAGACTTGAATATACCAGTTCTGATGGTACGGATGGCCCAGCGATAACACCTGATTTCTACCAGACCTGGGTAGATGCATATGGTGATGTAGATCCCGCTGACGCAGACCCACGCTTTTATCAACAAAATCAAAATATTCCCCCGGAACTACAGGATTTAACAGGATTGTCCCCGCTCAATGATGAAGATCACTTCTATTGTATGACACCTGAAAACTATGAGTTCAATAGAGGTATCATCCGTGGTATAATTTGGGGCCCTCGAAAAGATCCCAATGGTGCATTTTTCAGATGTGACAATGATAATGAATATAGAATCTATCCAGTAAAACAAATTAAAGGAAATGGGCCTGATAAAGATGTCGGATATGTAAATCATGAATTGCAAATTGATTTTACAAATGAAGGCAGATTGCATTCGAAAGGATATCGTGTTTCTAAATATCAGTTCAGTAGAACATCTCCCAATGCCAATAACTTTAGCAGTATCGATTTAGTGATTATGCGTTATGCTGAAATATATATGATGAGAGCAGAAGCAAAACTTAGAAAAGGTGATACTGCCGGTGCGCTTACGGATGTAAATATTGTTCGAACTTCAAGAACAGCACGAGCCCCAGTATTGGAAGCTCTTGGGTCTATGGATCTGGAGATTTTATATCGTGAATTGGGATTTGAGTTTTATTGGGAAGGCTTACGGAGAACAAGCCAAATCAGATTTGGAAAATATGAAAATGCGTGGACAGAGAAATCTGATAATTCGGTTACGAATAGATTATTTCCTATTCCCCAATCAGCGATAGATGGCGCTTCTAATACACCTGGATATTTAGATCAGAATGAAGGTTATTAACTGAGTATTCTATTTGGACTTTTAAAATGTGGTTTGGTACGTGTGGATACACTTGTACCAAACCATATTTATTTTTTTAGATATTCAATATGACAAATAGAGTATTAGCTTATTAAAAAAAGAGAAAAAGGACGCTTATAATCTGATGGAGTATTAGGAGTAAAGAAGAAGAATAAAGAACTGCGAAATGAATGGAGAAGGAACTGAAAGTTAGTGACCTTGAGTCCTTCCTATATGAGTATTACTGCCAATTTCAATATTTTCTAAAACCAACTTGAGCATAAGTTAGTTATTAATAAATGTAACCATATATTGTAAAGATCGAGATGTGCATGAACAATATAGAGGGTGCTACTACAATAGGAAGTAGAAGTGTATGAACATACCAGAGGTATGCAGGCCTTGAAGACAAGTGTTCTGGCAGACTTAGCCACAGCAATATCGTAACTGCCTGTCAGGCGAGGCTGATACTATCAACGACGTGATTGACGATTAAGACTACATTATCGGTGCTATTCTATGTTCAATATGGTACTAGTGATACTTCCATATTATTGGGGCCAGGAGAAAAAAAGAAATGATTAATGACCCGATCGACAAATAGAGTACATTCTCAAAAGGAGAATTTCCTAAATATAGAGCTGCCAGCGCTGGGCCCGAGGCTCTACCTGCCATATTCACCACAGTGCCGATCGTGACCACTCTGCCAAGTAGATCAAACCTTCCTTGCATCTGCTGAAAGAAAGGAATCAATACAGACCAAAACGCACCAGTCAAAGAACTGCCGATTAAAAACATCACCGCATATTCAGAATAAAATAAAGCTGCCATCGATAATGCCATCAACAACAAAGCTATGGACATGGGCCATTTTTGGCCGTATCGATTGCCTATCTTAATGACAGCAAAAGCAGCACCGTCAGATAAAATCGCTGAGATGCTTAATACAAAGCCTATAAATTCTGATGACTGGCCCGCCTCTTTAGCGATTCGCTCGATGTAAGTATACATAACACCACCCCCTAACTGAGATAGGAAATAAGAAAGAAGGCTCAGTACGACATATTTATTTTTAAATAGCGAATGGAGCGTACTGAAGTCCTTAGCTTTTAACCCCGACTCAAATTCCAAAATGACAGACGAGAAGGCTAAGCTGATCAAAGCCATAAAAGCAAGTGTATAAAACCCAGTTTGGAATCCATAAAGACTGATGAAGTAGGGAAGTGAAAATAAGGTGATGCCACTCACCGTAGCATAACTGATGATGTATATGCTGAATGCTCTTATAGAATCTTGTATAGCAGAAAAGCTCGCTAAAGAACTCGCATATAGAATACCACCTGCTATGCCACTACAGAAGCGGATCAGAAGTAATGAATGGGCAGTCGAGCACGCCCCGGAGATTAAGTCAAATACGATCAACCCCACACATCCTAACCTGATCAAATGTAATAGTCTAATCTTTCCGATTAATAGTGTAGCTGATAATCCACCTATGGCTAAGCCACCAATATTAGAAAAAGTGATCCAGCCCACCATTGATCTATCTAAGTCTAACTCGTCAACTATAGCACCAATCAGGATGGGCAATATCACTGTATACCCCAGACCAGTGACGCCCATAAATCCTGTCTTGACAATACTGACAACTGAAGGTGATGCTTTCATTTATTATTGAGCGTAAAATTCTTTTAACTTAAACATGTGCATGGAAGTGTTCTTATCATCGTACACTCGATATATCCTATCAATGAAATGAAAACCCAAATATATGGAACCGGAGTATTCCAATGTACATTATTGTCAAAATCAGTTAAGCCAAAACCTAAAATTACAAACTGGTTATAATCGATGTTGTGATGAATGTCTGCATGTAATTCCAATGATTTCCTATTGGATATTTGTCGTACATAATTACCAAATCACTCTTATTGTACCTGTTCCCCATGTAAAATGATTCATCCATATTAACTTATCCGATGGCCCAGCTTTGCGAAACAGTTCGAAGACTTGTGACACTGCGGCAATTCCGTGTGGGAATATTAAAAGGCATAGAATTAGAGGAGTTCATTAGTATATTTTAGATTCTTTCATAATTGATAATTTAAGTAGTTATCATCATTAAGTTCATCTTGTCGATATCTTTTATAAAAATCAAATAATCCTATTTAATGTCACTAACGATTCGATTTTTCGGTGTGTTTCTACCGTAGGAAAGTCAAAATAAAATAGCCATTGATCGATTCAATTTATCTTTTAAATTGCTTGATTGTTCTTAGCTTAAAGTCTAAACTGATTTATAATAAGTAAATTTGATAATCGACCTTCAAGGTGTAATAACTGAAAGTCCATTGAAGAAACCGTTTTACTTAACTTCATATTTAAATTACTGCTTGAGCCTCTATTTCTATCATAAATCCTTCATTTGCCAGTCCTTCTACACTTACCCAAGTGCTAGCAGGAGGGTTCAAAATTCCAAAATTCTGTTTTAAAATTTTACTTATTATTAATCCATCTTCCTTTTGATAATTCACTTTATAAATTCTTAGCATTACAATATTTTCCAAAGTGCCACCCGCTGCTTTTATTGCAATTTCGATATTATCTATTGATTTTTGAGTTTGTGTAGCCAAGTCATTAGCTCCTACAATATTTAAGTCCTCATCCCAGGCAACTTGCCCTGAAATGAAAACCAATTTACCCGGATTTGAAATTACTATTTGTGAAAATCCATATTTTGTTGATTCGAATAATGACCTGGGGTTTATTGTTTCTCTTTTCATTTTTTGCTATTTTTTGATGGAATCTAACGATTCCTTGGGCACGGCGAATAGGTACTCTACCCTACCAAGATAATAACTCCTCAAAGCCTTTCTGCCATACAATAGAGAAATATCAACCCTATTTACCTGAAATGATCATCGTATACCGTATTGTCACACGCTCACCTACTTTTCCTGATGTCAGGAAGGCAGATCTTGAGATTATAGATTCAGGAGCACGAGAAGGCTATATGATTAAATGATGGCAGGAAACAGAGTTTTCTTGTAAGCGTACTGTTTACGATAAGCTTTGATATCGCAGATATACAAGAACGGGTTAAAGCATTTTTCGCCATTGCCTGCTCCAAAACATTGACTGGAATGCTATGGTATAGGAGTAAACTTCCTATTAACAGTAATTTTAGAAGTGATCAAACTTTCAATGCCATGGTTGAACAACTCCGTCCCTATTAGGTGGCGTTAAAATTATTGAAAATTTAAAATTACTTAATCGCTCAAGATTTAATGTTTTCAACTCTTCTGCTAATTCACCTTTTGTCCGTAAATAAAAAGAATATGATCGTGGATTTATCCCCATTAATGCGAATGATTCAAAATGCTCAACCCCTGCTTTTATATTGTCTCATGCAAATTATAAAACAGCTATTTTTATCAATTTTTTACAAATTCATATTACTCACTTTTGAAAGTTTTTCAACCCCTAAAGTGCAAATAGCTGTTGTGTGACCTTGTAAACATTTCCTATAGGAATTTGTATCACTTATGCTAATTCAATGTTGTCATTCATAATCAACATTTATATTTGAAATGGGGTTTCTACCAAGAAAAAATAGCTGCCGAATGTTCTCGAGTTGAAGTAGTTTGTTTAAGGTTTATGTGCCAACAGTACCAATTGCTCCCAGCATTACAATTGATAATTGATTGGACTTTACAGTCATGACTTAATTATATATTTTGAAATAAAGTTATTGTCTATAATTTGTCTGGGCTCAATTTGGAATTAGAAATAACCTTTGCATTGTTGATGGTCATCATATTTTACTTAACACCGTATAACTATAAATAACGCAGAATCCCCATGACGATACGGTTTTTAGCCACTGAGACTTCTTCCGTAGTCATCAGACCTTTTGCCTCCTGCTCCATCAACTCTGAAAACCGGAAGGCAAAATTGGTAACGATGACTTTCTGTTCCTGACTCAGTTCCTCTCCAACGGTGAGTTGTTCCACAGCTTTTTCGATGCGGCCATCTTTAATTAATGCCCGGATACTTGCGGACTTTTCAGCTGAGAATTCAATTCCGAGCGACAGAGCATCTGCGGGTATCCGGTGTCGGGTAAAATAATATTGACCCCAAACGCCAAGCTGACCAAAAAGAAGCCAGCTAAATGAGATCAGCAAGTATTTGTCAGACCCTATCCCAAACGAAGTCAGAATAAAACCAGTAGACAAAACAGTTGCCAGGGCGAGGAACGTATACCCCAGGATGTACATCAAGTTATGCTTTGCTGCTTTGGCTAGAATCAGGTAGAGTACTGGTATGATGTTCAGGGCTACCCATAATAGAGGAATGTAGCGTGCTTCAGATTTGTCAATTGTCTGAAAAACTACCAGTAGCAAAACAACGATTAGAATCGTGGTGGTGAGTCTCTTCATTTACTCCGTAATTAGCATAGACCACAATCTGGTACTCTGGAGGTGTTGATCAATATCGATGATAGAACGTGGTTCTGAAAAAACCGGCTCCGAACCGTTTTCTCTTTTGGAAAACTCATAAATAAGGGCTTTGAGCTTATGCTTATCAGTATATGGGCGTCTTCCTATATCCTCTGGCAATTCGTCAATACCTGCTGTCAACCATGTTATGGCTTCAGACCGAGCTACGCCACCAGCTTTTGTGCTGATACCATCGTCAGTAACGATAAATACAATAATCCGGAAATATCCTTTTCTAGCACTGATAAAAGACTTCAGAAAAGCAATAAGGGATGGATCGTCATAAAATATGACCTTTTCTGGAGAAAACCGATCGGGTTCCGTTAAAGGAATTCCCTTATTAGTAATATGTTCAATTTTCGTAAAAACGGCAAACCCATCTTTGTGCCGACGATAGTTTAAATCGTCGTAACCGCATGCATTTAGTGCTGATTTTAACTTCATATTCACCGTTCCGTACGTTGATCCCGTGGGGATATTTATCGGAACATCTTTCAGAGCCGATGGATCAGGGACGGGGCTTGGGAATTCCAGGAAATCCGGGTTTGTATCTGGTGTTACTGGGTAAGGGGAATGGGTTTTACCGTTTCCTTGCGAACCAGGTTGTGATCTGGTAGTATTCCTCCAGCATTTAATTATTACCCATCCCGGCCTCCCCCCGTGTCCAGGACTGCCTGTTCGCCCAGCAATAGATTGATATGTAATGGATTTTCTTTCTATTTCATTGCCAAGAACTAAAGTGAGTACACCTGCACGGCCACCTCCTCCACTCTCTCCTCCGTCTCCTCCATTGGTACCTTTTACCTTTTTAATGTCCCCGCATCGTATGGTATGAGTGCCACCATCACCACCATTTCCTCCGTTTCCGCCATTTCCCCCGGTTAAATTGACATTTAAATTGGCCCCGTTGTTAATGGTACCAAGGTATAGCTTCAGGTTAGGAGCGTTTCCTCCATTTCTTCCGTCGGTGCCTTTACTACCGTCGCGCACTCCAGGCAATCTAGCAGCCGGTTCGCCACTTCTTCCGTTTTGTCCGTTAACTCCATTTTTACCCCGCCCAGTTATCCTCGCTCGGGGGCCGATATTTGCATGCCCAACGATTATGACATTATCCCCTTGTGGCAGTGAGAGGCCCGAACTTGGGTGCATAATAAGGGTTTCAATCTGAACGAAGTTCGACTCAAGTTGAAAGGTCTGCCCCGGCGGCACGACCAATCTTGGGATATTTTGCCATTTAATCTTGTTAGTATTGGTCTTGCCGATTTTTTTTTGTGCGGACAAAGAGGCTGGCCCGAGCAACAGTAAAATAATAAACAAGTAGTAATATCTCATAGCTTAGCTGATTGCAGATGAGGAATCGCCTGGAGGCATACATGGAAGAGAAACATTTCAAATGCCCTACTCTTCCTTTAAAGTTTGATAAACAAGGTACCCACAAATCGTCACACATCAAAACTAATTAAAACTAGGTCTGTATAACCTTAAGATTAATAATTAACCCGTCGAGTGGTTAAAACATATTGCATAAATTAGAATTGTCATGTCCGCCTTCCTTTGGCAGGATTTTATGAAAAATAATGCCAATTCTAATAATACTCCAATTTCGGACTAGGATTAACATCCCTGGCTGATAATAGAAGGCTCCTTCAGAGCTATAATCATTTTCGATCTAGTCAAAATTCATTGATTCTTAAACAAAACAGATAATTACAATACCATTTGACAACCGCTCAACCCGTTAATTAGTCGTCCCGATGTACTCATCGCAATACTCATTAATCTTGTCGAATGGGGCCGCCTGCTACCGTACCTATTTAGCATCTGCCCTGGGGCATCAAGCATACCTTTTAGAACACACCACACTATTGTAATATCCAAAACTTCTAACCCAATAAGATTAGCCAGAATAGAGGAATCAATCTTCAATGAACAAAAACAAGCTATCGAAAGGACCGACTTATCCCTGACGACTTCGGACAACAGGGAGAAAATAAAAAACAAAGAATAGGTTATTATGAAATACTTGAAAAAGATATGGCAGAAAATCCACCATCTCTATCAGTCAATTACCAGTCTATGATTGGTTCGATATTATTGGTGACAAATTTCTAAGTATTTCTGTGCTATGTTTTTAGTTGTTGTTTATAAGAGACTATAAAATATTTTGAATAAATAAAAAACAAACGAGCTGGAGAGTGGCCATCGCAACCATGATCATTTATTGCTAATTGTTCTATTTATTTACTTCTCTGCCTTTATAACTTTCTCAACTATCAGTTTTATTACCAAAGTTGAGTCAGGCGAAACATTGTCTGGATAAAATTTTCTTTTCGCCAAATAATGAGGTACGATTAGTTCTCGAATTTCTCCTGAACGCATTCCATGCAGCCCTTCTTCGACACCTTTGGTCACCATATCTGCCCCTAATTTGACTTTTATCGGACTGGTGGAGTTTTCATTTGAATATAGTTCAGTTCCATCTCTATAACTTGTGGTCTCGAAGATTAGAACTTCATCACCACTTTCAGCAATCACGCCTAATCCTTTTTGAAGGATTCTATATTTAAGACCTGACACGCTTTTAATATATTCGATTTTAGTCTCTGATGAGTTTTTTGGTTGTAGTTGATTCTTACATCCAGTGATTACAAGAATTGTTACACAAGTAAATGTAAACCTGGTTATTAAGTTTCTAATTTTTGTCATAACTTTTATATTAATGGTACATCGTCATCACATTTCAAGACTAATATCGCTATTTGAAATGAATTACTTTGACTGATCAGAATCGACCAAAACTACTCGTTTTAAAATTCACAGAGATGGAGCTTTTGTTAAGTATAATTTACCAACCTCTTAAAGACATCACCAAAAATGATGTGGGTGACCCTGCAGCCAAATCATTAGTCACTAATTGATAGCGGTTAGTTTCTGATTAAAATTTAAATTATTGATTTAGTAACCATCCTGGTTCAACAGCAACAGTAAATGACGTCACTAATATTTGAGTCAAATAGAAAAGTGCCACAACTAAATGTACAGAATGTTTTGAAGACTTAAGGCCAAATATTATAGGTATAAGAACAAATAATTGCCCTATCCTGCTTGGATGACCAAACGGTATACCATGAATAAAACCACTGATAATAACATAAATAATAGTAATTAATACCGCAAAGAAATATTTATTCTTATGAAGGAAATAGTAGTCTTTCCAAGATTGGATTTCACTAGGGTTTTCGGGAATGAGTACAGATGCCATAAAGTAATACATGGTTGGAACGATTAAATGAAACAAAACCTTTGGCAAGGTCCAATCTATATCCTTAAATGCCCAAAAAGTCCAATAACTAAAAATAATTGAGAAGATTGTTACAAAAACGAATATGAGATGAACCCAATAACGACTTTCTGCTTTAAATGCAGAAGAGAATCCTCCAATCAGTCTTAAAATAGCTACGGAATATAATAAAGAGAATACTATCGTTAAGTAACTAAATAAATCCATGATTTTTTAATTTTATTGATTTCAATGACTTTTAGAATTCAGCAATAGTTATTAAGTTCTTACTTAAGATTGTTCCTTCTTTATAGCAACCATACCACTCAGAAGCGTTCGGAATATTGACCATCTCTTTTTCTGCTGCTTTTGCATCTTCCTTTGATTTCCAATAGACAATATCTGTATAACCTCCATCGCTATTTGTATGAATTTCCCACTTAATAAATCCATCTTGGTTCTTCATCCAATCATGAACGATTTGTTTAGCAATCTTAAGCAATTGATCTTCTGTGGTGTTTTCAGCTAATTCGTAGTTTATAATATCCTTATACATATTTAAATATTTTTTTTGTTCTTATTAGAGATAATGTTTCATACCTGTCCAAAACGATGTTTTAATGACTTCGGAGAAGTCACATATTTGTAGCCCATAGCGTCAGCTATGGGTTTAAGGTATCATATATTCTACGTTTGGCGTGATTTTTTTGTAAAAATCATGACAAACATTTATTTCAATTGGGCTCAGGGGGGTGATTTGATATTCGTTACAAATTGTAATATAAATGTTTGATTATCAATAGAATAATTTTCAAAATCAAATCGTTTTGGACGCTTGTGATAATGTTTATATACACAACAGCCGATATATTTAAGATACTGGGTGATGTATGTTTAATTGCGGGCGATATTCATTTCAATTTTATATGATTTATTTTAAGGTGCCTTTCTATCTGATTTTTCGGTTTCTTCTGGTTGGAGCGACACTTGGTGCATTAGATATAGACGCGATTAATAACTATAGCCGATTTCCACTTTGCTACCTGCTTTTCTTCAATTCAT
>JAJCYJ010000720.1 GCA_029262975.1 Saprospiraceae bacterium | reverse complement strand
TTTTTACACTTGTGATACGCCATCTCCTGTCACTCGAAGGAGGGTATACCTTTCGACATATGAATATCAAGTAACTTGACGAATCTCTATTAAAAAAGCTGAACCTTACGAGTGTTTTTTTGTATAGTACTCAATATTTCGAGCTACAGACAGCACAAAACAAACTTTAGTATGCAACTTAAAATTTAACAATATCACCATATCATGGTCTCTTGATGGCCATAGTTATATTCAATTGATTAAATAATTAGATAATATTCATGCCTGGCATCATTGTTGAAGATCAATTGCAAAATCTGCTCAATTAGATATTTCAACATAATCCCTAATTCTAAAAGAATTTACGATGCCAAGAAGCCTGATTTTTATCACGTTTACTATTTTATTCGCTTTTTCCAACACCAATACGGTAATAGCTCAAACGAACAGTTGTACCATTTCCAATCATGATGACGGAAGTGCATCTGGGAAAATAGATGTAAGATTTTATGTTTTACCCGACGTCTATGATCCTGATATTGGGACGTATGCAATTTATCGGGGTGTCCCGGATTTAGTTAATTTTTCTAATAGACTGGAAATTTGGCAAAATCCCCATGCTGATTTGATAATTGACTCCTTTAGAGGTTTATCAGCTGATACGTATTATGTAACTTTTCATGACGGGATAAATCTTCATGTATTTGTCAGGACGATATTACGAGAAGGGTGTACAGATCCTAACGCTAATAATTATGACCCATTGGCAGTAATAAATAATGGGTCATGTACCTATAATACCCAAACGTGTCCAGATATCACCTCTGTTGTAAGTACTGAACCAAGCTGTGGAAATAGCAATGGCGTAATTCAAATATTCAGTACTGGTACATCACTTCAATACAGCATAAATGGGGGTGGGACTTATCAAAGCAGCGATCGGTTTTCAAGTTTAGGAGCCGACACTTATAACATTAAGGTAAGAAATAGCCAACTGGGGTGTACTGATGCGACAACATATACCCTGAATTGCAATGATGATGGAGCATGTCCTACGATCGATTATATCCACATTGGCAATCCTCCAGCAACTTGTAGTTCCATGGATGCCTGGATAGATATAGTCACACCTGGAACGAATAATGAATACAGTATTGATGGGGGTGGTTCCTGGCAATCTACTTCTTCTTTTGGCGGTTTGTCGGCAGGCACCTATGCTATTCGTACAAGAAACGCAGAAACAGGCTGTGGTGATAGTAGAAGCTTTACGCTTCCCTGTACCCCATCTTGTAGTGATGGAAAACGGAACGGTAGCGAAACAGGAACCGACTGCGGTGGCCCATGCGCTCCTTGTTGCCCGGAGGATATTCGAGTTACTGTGCTAAAACATCCCTATTGCCCTTCAGGTAATGAGGGTCAATTTGCCGTTTATGCAAGCGGTGTAGATCTTGAGTACAGTAGAAATAATGGTAACAGTTATCAGAATAGCAATGTCTTTAACAATGTTCCGGCCTACAACATCAATATTGCGGTAAGATCAAAGAAAACGGGATGTGTGCGCAAGTTGTTTTTCCCATTCCAATGTGTTGCTACTTGTCCGAGTATAGAAAGTGTAGAAATAACCGAGCCGAATTGTGATCTTGTACAGAGCGGTCAATTGACCATTGTCTTAAGCGAAGGTCAGGGCAATTTATTTCCAGTAAAATCAGGAGAAATAGGGGCTTCCGGGTCCTTTGTTTATGAGTTCAGCATCGATGGCGGTAATACCTGGCAGCCTGGAAATTCATTTCCGGTTGATGGGGGAGATTATACAGTAGTTGTGCGCAACAACGAAACAGGATGTGTGACAGGACAAAGTGTATCAATAACTAGTTGTAATAGTTGTTATGATGGTATTCAAAATGGATATGAAACTGACGAAGATTGTGGAGGTAGCCAATGCCATACCTGTAACTGTCCAACAGTCAATCAGATTAAACAATCTGCCTCTCAGATAGATCAAGGATCTTTAGGGGGTCTGTCAGGATCTGGTGAAACCAAAAGCACCTTCATCTGTGATCTTCCGGAGAACTATGATTGTCCTAATTGTATTTCGTATCGGTCTTGTCATGATGATTTGGATAATGACGGAGATGAACTTTGTGATTGTGAGGATACCGATTGCAGTACTTGGTATAGCTCTTTGTGTACAAAGCCAGTAGAACAATGTTCTGATGGTTTAGATAATGATTTTGATGGACTCGTAGATTGTACAGATCCCCAATGCGACAACAGTTTTGTCTGTCAGGATGCCGGGGCAAATCGGTCAACGGATTCGGATATAGAACTAAGAAAAGAGATTTTACTGAATGAATATGAACATATTTCAAATTTTATCGCTGTTGAAGGGATACCTATATGGGATAAAAGCTTACGGCTCGGACCTATAGGTTCGGCTTATCCTAAGGCGGTTCCTGTTTTAAGACCCCAAGGCATCAAGCTTTCGGGAGTACTCTTTGTTGACAATCGTGAAACCATTAGATATCGATATTATTCAAGGGAAGAGATTGATTTGATGGCTGGTAAACCAGAAAAAGAATCATCTTCGGGCAATTCTTCAGAGACGAGCCATTCATTAGAAGATAAAGTACGAATTGTTGGCATGTTTCATCAACTACAGGCCAATTTGGGAGGCACTCTTGACCCATATCACAACACGTTTTTAGATCAATCTAAAAATCAGATTTCGGCAAGCCTTCAAAAAATGCCTGGATGTGAACCATATACAAAATGTGTCACTTTGCAAGAATGTACCATTTATGGAGGATGTTTTGACACACCAGAAAATATTATTGAGCATCTGCCAGAGAGGCAATTGTGTTGGACAGGTATAGACTGCCCAAGAGGAGATGATGGAATCTTTGACGATCGCAGCACAGGCGGAATTGGAACGGTTCAGGGGGGAGGATCTTCAGGACTTTCTATTAATACTGGATCAGAAGCATTTAATGACCGAATCACGGCATGTAACGAAGGGGGAGGGCCAGGTGATCCACCTGTGGACGGAGGAGAAGCCAGCCCCGATGAAGCCTTTTGTTTGGCTATTCGAAGTATAATGACACAATGTGACCGCTTTGGCCTCGGGAGTCCTCAGCAAAGACACATTCTTGAAATATTAGATGGGATGAATGATTGCGACAATGGAGGCGTATTAGATGATCAAGGAGTGCTTACCGAAGCAGCCGATTATATTTGTAACAGTTCCGATCCTGCAATGGCAGTTAAAACAATAAAAGAATACGCAGAGTACGCCGCCATTGTTGGTTTTGAAGAGGCTCTTTGTTTTGACGAATTTCTTTTAATAGATGGAGTGGTAGAAGAATTAGGTATAGGAATATCACCGATTGAATTCCTGTTGAAATATAACCTGGAGGACTGTATTAATAGTCTCAATTGCAAGGGAGGGCCCTGTATAGGTCTTACAGAGTGTGCAATCGAAAAAATGGCTTATTTTTATTCTGATACAGAAGATGTTGAAGCTTCTGAATCCGGCTTTTTTGATAGAACTTTGAATTGTGAGTCATTTAATTTCGTCGCTCAATCTTCGGCTGCCGGACAAATAGCCTGTGTAGATGGATTATATCTATCAAAAAATTTCGGAGGACTGTTCTCGGTGACAGAATCTTTTTGTGGACACATCACAGTTCCAAGAGTTAGATTTGATGGACAAGTTATTTCATCGGGTAAAGCAGCAGATTGTGCTGCCTGGGCATCTAATGCTGCTGCGGCGGTAGTAGGTTTAGCTTTTATTGAAAGTGATTATCAAATGGCAGATGAAGCAATGATAAGACTATTTAGAGTAACATTTGGGATAAAAATGAGCCTTTCAGGTTGCGGGTATGGAATAATGGGTAGTTGCGAATTTGCTGATTGTCTGTCTCCTCCTAGTTCTGCTAGTTGGAACCAGGGATTTTTTGAGTGGTTGGATGAACAATTCTTTGGGTGTGAATAATTCAGATTAAATGAGAAACCTTTTTATATGTGTACAACTTCTAATAGGCAATTTCTATATAATAGTTTGTGAAAAACACATCATTTCGTATTTAATTTATAACAACGAGGAACTGAAAGAAGATCTTAGTATTTATAATTTGGAAACAGGGATATTAACAAAATTTGATATTCTCGGCAACATTACTTTTTCCGGTAAGAAGGTGCTCTCTCCAAATGATTCTTTAAAAGAAGTAAGCTCTGTACTTATTCGAGATTCTTATGAATATCTAGGTTATACATGCAAAAAGTATCGTGTTTCCTATAACGTCAAAGGATCGTCGACAGGTGTAGTAGCTGAAAAAGCATATTGTGACATTCCTCTTATCAACGAGTATTTGGACCCTTGGGGGGAAAATTTAAGTATAAGTTACTTAAAGCCCACCCAAGGCATGCCAAAGCTATATACTGTTGAAGTATATGAAGTAACACACGATATGCTTCAGGATATGATTGAAAACAAAGTTCTAATTTCAAAATTGAAATTTTTAGAGGAAAGAGAATTTTTGGATTCTGAAATTGAAAAATTACTTGAGAACCTCTGATAAAAACTCAGTTCATTCCTTGAGTGGAAATTGGAATCTGGGATTATTCTATATTTGCTTTCCTTTAAGGACATAAAATATCAATTTATTTCCTCGATACGCACTCAATAAGGCTTTAAGTTATTTTCACCTCACGTTCATTGTTGAATGCGATTACCTGTAAAAACACTGCATTATTGAATCTGGTTAAAATTATTTGCCCACTTCCTCCAATTGCTTCAGTTTCGGTTGAAGGAAATGTATTGCTCTCGGTGAGAATTTGAAAATCAAAATTGGTGATAGACTCAAGTTTAGCTATACTTACTTGTAGCTATTGAAAACTTTCATAAACGAACCCTTCAACCAAATTATCTATGTGCTGTTGCTCTGAAAGCTAATAACCGCTTGTGTAGACTTCCCATTTTCGGGGAAGCCTACAGCTTCATAACTGAAATGTATTCATCAACTTTTCGGTGGTAAATCAAATTTTTAGGTTAGTCGATGTAGACATTCCTTTGAGTTGTAGGCAATGCTCATATATCGAGTTAAGAGAATACTTTATCTTGAATCTTTAAATATTTCAAACATGAAACACCTATTTTTGACAACCTCCATGACGGTATTTATGCTTCTTGGATGCAATACCCAAAGTAGAAAAATTGACTCTAACAAACTTGTGGATTTGAATGACTTGCATTCACTCCCGACAGAGGATGAATGGAAAGCTGCTGCACTTCGGACAGAGCTTGAATGGAAAACCGCTACTCTCCCGACAGAGAATGATTGGAAAAAGGCTGCGGCTTTCGATAAGAAGTCCAACGGCAAAGAATGAGGGCACAAACGAATACTATTGACATCCTTCAAACTACAAATTTTGACTCCGGGTGAAAAGCCTGCATTTTAGAGACAATTTTGGATTAATTATTTTAACAAGTCAGAACGGACGTACTGCCTACAACAAAATATAAGCGTAATGCGGGCCGCAGGGCAAAAAATGAGCAATTTTTCTCCTAAGAAACTTTACGATAGGCGGGAAGTGAATGGCTCCGAAACCCGCCATACGCTTATACTTGACCGTTACTGTTCACAAAACGGTCGTTTTCTATACCCTTCAAAATCCATTGTTTTAGCCCTCTAAAAGTAGTATAGTTACTCAGTTCAGAAATCAACGTTTACTTTTGACGTTTTATAAATGACCGAGCCCTGCTACGCAGTAGTTGATGTACTAAATGTACATCGAGCGAGGGAACCGAAAGTTCCTTCTTTCGGCATATCGTAAGGGGTTAATAATACGGGTTGTACATCGCGCGAAGGAGCCAAGACTCCCATGTCTAGGAATGCAGAATAATAAGGTTATGCTCATAAGCTAAATCCATGTTTCTACTCTCGGCCAAAATCCCGCTTTGCCGCTCGATGCGTTGAAGCAATCAGGCTACGAAAAGATTTTTACCGATACGGCCAATAAGAGATGGTTCTTATTGGAGATTTAATCATGCAGCCACCCATTCAGTGTAAACCTGCCATCTAATGGGTCATTACTTTGTAATTGTATGGGTGTGACTTGATGATATATGTAACTCGGAAAAACTACGATGCTATTATGAATAGGTTCAATAAGTGTATAATTCAAACTATACGAGGATTTGTCCTGGGATGTATCATGAAGTAATAAGTCGCCACCACTAAATTTTTTAGGTGTTCGGTGGTAATAGTAGACAAAGGTGATTTTACGTTTTTCAGTGGCAGTAGAGTCACTTGAGTCCTGATGTAATTTGAAAAAATCACCAGATTCATGCATGGTTAATTGCAATTCTTTATTTGATATTTCAAATTCTATTATTTCTAAATGCTTTGCAATTGAAGGAAGCAATTTGGAAATTTTGGATAAAAACTCCTCTTGAATTTTTGGGAAACTTGAAGACAAAATCATCTTGGATGATCGAAAATCCTTATTGACATGGCTCTTGTCCTTCTTCACAACAGCGGAAGTCTTAAAAGCATCTTTATTTGCATTGATGATACCCTCTACCTTATCAATCATTTGCTGAGGAAGAAAATTTAATATCCTGTAAAAAGGTGCCGCAATGGTTCCTTCAATGCGACCTTCCAGTGATAATTCATTCTGGCTCAGGATATCTAAAATCCGTCTTTTCTCTCTGCATTCCCCTTCCATCTGGATCAGTTGAGCATAAGTGTCAATCGATTTATCAAGCTTCCCTACTTGGCGATATAAGATGGCCAGCCTATTTAAGAGTACCGTATTTCCAGGTTTGTTCTGAGAGAGACTGATAAGTTGTTCAATTAGATCCTCCTTGTACTGCTGGTTATGAAAGATGGATTCTTAATTATTCGGCTTGTGAATTTTGGATAGTATTGAGACAATAAATCAATTCTCTTTTGATCCCTATGGCTGAGACATTTAGCGACTCCAGAATATGACTTGATCTCCACTCATGCCACGAATAAACTATTTGGAATTAAATTCTCTAAAGTCAAGAAATTTAGAATGCCAAATAGACAGCGGGCGAAGTAGCTCCCATATTCGTGCAGAAAGGTGCCGGAATTCCTTCAGCCCCCCCTAAAGTGCAACCACTCTTTATCTCTTCATCTGAAATTAAAATTATGAGCTGCTTCTCCCACTTTTTCTTGGTTTCTTTCATCACTTCAACTTAAGGTCTATTGGTCTCAAATAAATCGCCATAATCATAAGTATAATTTCAGTGAGGGCAACGCAAATCTTGACTTTGTTTAGGTATACACTGAACATTCAGATCCTTGTGGTAGAAGAACACAGAAGTCACGTTGTGGGTATCCCACCAATCCGCTATTTTCCCATTATTTAGAGAGCTTAAATTTGGCAAATTTGCTTCTCAGGCACCACGTAAATTTTAATTCGTACACCCGGTATAGTTGCTCAACCAGTTCACCCTTAATGAAATATCAAGGAACTTGGAATGGCAGGATCTAATAAAGACTTTGGGCGGGTCAAAATAATACCAGGTACATAAGGCCGGTCATTGAAATATCAAAAGTGCATCGATACTTCCTGAATAAAAAAAAGAAGTGATCAAATGAATGACCACCTCCTTTAATGTATATATTATAGAATAAAAAGGTTCGGCAACATATCAGGTACGATCCTATGTTGCAAAATATAGCGTTACACTTACTTGAGATCAAATCGGTCTAACTCCATGATTTTATTCCAAACTGATACAAAATCCTTTACAAATTTCTTTTGAGCATCCTGGCTTGCATAGACTTCGGCTATCGCACGCAACTCTGAGTTTGATCCAAATATAAGATCCACAGGAGTGCCCGTCCATTTGAGATCACCAGTCTTTCGATCGCGACCTTCGAATACTTCCTTAGTTTCTGAAGTCGCCTTCCATGTCGTACCCAAATCCATGAGGTTGACAAAGAAGTCATTTGTCAGCAAGTTCGGACGTTCTGTGAAAGTGCCATGTTGAAATTGACCAAAGTTGGTATTTAAGACGCGCAGACCTCCGACAAGAACTGTCATCTCAGGTGCTGATAAAGTTAATAGTTGCGCCTTGTCAACCAGCATTTCCTCTGCTGATATAGCATCTTTCGCCTTCGT
>JAJCYJ010000719.1 GCA_029262975.1 Saprospiraceae bacterium | reverse complement strand
GTCCACGAGATTTGATGGTCGGCTGAGCGTCAATATCGACTTTGATGCTACATTAATTGATCTGGCAGTTCCGTCTTTCTTTATTCAGCCGATAGTTGAAAATACAATAAAACATGTTTTGGAAAGATCCGGTCAAGCTGCACATTTGAATATCCAAATCAAGAAAAAGGACAATTATCTTATAGTCAATTGTGAAGACGATGGTCTTATCCTGGATAGTCTCAATAAAAATAGTTCTCCGGGTACGGGGCTGGTGAATTTAAAACTAAGGCTAAAAAACATCTATGGTGAAAAATTTAAATTAGAATTCGGAAGAATGGAAGAGAGAAGGTTTCGTACTTTGATTACCCTTCCTATAACATAGTTATCATGAAGCACTATAAAGTAATCATAGCTGACGATGAGCCATTGGTGCGGGAGCGAATTGTTCATTTGATCAATTCATTTGAAAGATTTGATGTGATAAAAGAATGTTCTGATGGCCTCCAGACAATTCAGGCTGTGGAAGAGCAAAGTCCCCACGTTTTATTCCTTGATATCAAAATGCCTATGGCTTCGGGGTTTGATATCCTTGACAGAATTAAAAGAAAGGATATGCTCATAATATTCATAACGGCTTATGATCAATTTGCCGTAAAGGCGTTTGAATATGCAGCGTTTGACTACCTTCTGAAGCCAATTGCAAAGGAGCGCTTCAACAGATCAATGAAACGAGCGATTTCAACACTCACAAATTATAAAGATAGCGGACCGGTGTTTATAATGATTCATAGTAAAGGGATCAGATCAAAAATCGAGGTGAATGATATCACTCATATAGAGGCAGATGATAATTATGTAAAAATTCATACTACAACCGACATTCTTAGAAAAAGAAGTACAATGAAGAAATTGATGCAAGAATTAGAAGAATTTGGACTTGTCCGGGTACATCGATCTTTTAGTATCAATAAGCGCCACATACGGGATATGGTGAGAATATACCAGGGAGACTATTTGATACGCATGATAGGTGGTCGTGTCATTCCCAGTTCTAGATTATATCGGGAACAAGTAAAATTATTATATCATAAATAATTAGATCACTGGTATAAAGACATTCAATAGAGCAGGGTAGAGGTGGCATACTGCTTTTATGTGAATCACCAGAAAATTATCACGAGAATTCCACAGATTAAAGTAGCCCCGAATATGGGCATTACGATTCGTGTCAATCGTTTATGTCCCAGAACGAAGACCATGCCTCCTTTAAACATTAAGTTGGATAACCCAGCTACAAGAATATATTTCCAACCATTTTCAGGTAATATCTGTCCTTCATTCATAGTATTTGCCAGCGACAATGTGATGGCATCCATATCGGTCAGGCCACTTATAAATGAAACAACATATAATCCTTGAGAGCCGAAAGAATCCTTTACAAAGGCTATGAGTAGTAAAATGACTCCATATAATAAGGCAAAAATCAATGCAGTCTTAAATTGTGCCGGATTTTTAGGATCATGGACACTTTCATTTTGGATTTTGTTGCTCTTAAAGAATAGTAATAATGAGATGACACCGATGATGGAAGCAACAGCCAGCAAAGGTGGAATGACAATAGATATATATCCTGGAGCGACTACTACTACTTCGAGTATGATTCGAAAAAATGAAACGGCGGAAGCTGCCACAATTATAAATGCGGAGAGCAAATAGGAAGTTTCAGATTCTTTCGACTGCCTGGCAAAAGTAACTGTAGTTGCGGTACTTGATATAAGGCCTCCAAGAATACCACTTAGCCCGGTTCCCACTTTTTTACCCAACCATTTATAAGCGAAATATCCGGTCACGCTAATGCCAACGATTAATACAACCATAAGCCATATCTCTTTGAGGCTGAGTACGTTATATGGGCCGAATTTTTCTGTTGGCAGAATAGGCAGAATGACAAGTGAAGTCGCAACAAATACCATTATTGCATCAAAATCCTTTTCATCCAACTGCGATATGTGGTGTGCGAAGAACTCCTTCAAATAGAGTAGGATTGCCACCACAGCTCCGATCACAATTCCTGCTACCAGATTGCCTACAGCAAGATAACAGCCTACACCAAACATAACCAGAGCAGCTATTTCTGTAGTCTGACCAATATCGGGTTTCGGGTCATTTTTTTGTAGAATATTGGCAACAGTCATCAATGATGCTATTGACAACAACCCGGCTACAATTAGCCATTCTGAATCAAACTGTCCACTTAATAGGCCGCAGATCGCCCCGAAAACGGTAATTAGCCCAAACGTGCGGATGCCTGCAATACGCGCCCGGCCACGCTCCTTTTGGAGACCTGCCAACAATCCCAGCCCAAGTGCAATACCTAGTATAGTTAGATCAGTGTTCAATTATGATTAAAACGATTATTATAGAATGTCATAAAATTACAACCTCTTATGGCAATCAATCTATTCGCTCTTAGATAAATTTAAAATATTGGCGCAATGCATTATTACTTCCTTCCCCTTCCCGGAGGTATTAGCTAAGACAACCACCACTGTATTATTTCGCCGATTAATCAGAATTTGTGTAGAAGCTCCGCTTTGTCCTCCGTCATGACCGATCACAGCACTTTCTACAGGTTTTTGAGCATATAAAAACCATCCGTATCCATATGGGTTACCTTCTTTCTTCAGACTTTTAACACTTACCATTTCTTCTAAAGTACTTGCTTGAATAAAAATATTTTGTAGTACCCCGTTACCGAATTTAAGCATATCCTCTAGTGTGCTATAAAATCCTCCACCGGGAATCCTGTTACTTAAATTATTTTTGGATGCCTTCTTTGTTTTCTTTTTTTCGAAGTGATATAATTCAGATTTATTTGAGTAAACTCTATCATATTTTTCCACACCAGTATTGTTCATTTCAACCTTGTCCCAAATGTTTTGCTTCACATAAGATTCAAAAGTAAGTCCTGATACGTGCTCTATAATCAGTCCAAGAACGACATAGCCATAAGTGCTATAAAGAAATTCTGTGCCTGGTGTGAATTTTAATTTTCTTTGATGAAAGACAGTTACTGCTTCCTGGAGATTGTCATAGTTAGCTGTGGACTCGGCCTCCCTGGCATTTTTGTAGCCTGAAATACCCGATGTATGAGAAAGCAAATGTCTTACAGTTATGATACCTTTTTTAGCCTTTGGATAATCAGGTATATATGTCTGAATCGGTTCGTCCAGATCTATTAATCCCTTCTCATAAAGTTGCATTACAGCGATAGCTGTCATTGGTTTTGCAAGAGAAGCAATTCGTGTCCTGGTGGTCAGGGCAAATGGGATCTTTTCTTGCATATTACTATAACCACTGGCAGACTTCCATTTTATTAATCCATCTTTTGTTACACCTGAAGCCAGACCGATAATTTTATGGGCGTTGATCAATTCATCCTGGAGTTGATCCATTTTCGCGTCTGAGACTTCCTCCTGTGCGATACCGGTCATGTGAATGAAGAGGAATGATAGAACCGTGATAATTAACTTCATTTTTTTATTATTTGTGATGGTTCAAATCTAAGTGAGGTAATTGGCAAAAGGAGTCCTGTATTAGGTTTAGGGATGAAATCGCCGCTTTTAGGGATGATTGATTTCAGAAAGGACATTATTCTTATAGGCCTTGCTCACCGGGACTTCGACATGAGTAAGTATGAGTGTTGCAGAGTTCTTCCAGCCCACAAAATGCAGAGGATTGATTAAATGCGATCGATGTACTTTTAGTAATGAAGATTGTTGATCCTGGATGCCTTTTAAAGTATTGCGTAATAATCTCTTTTGTAACTTCCCTTCTTCAATATAATTTATAACTACGTAATTATCTGCACTGGAGGCACACACAAGATCAGAAAAAGGAATTTGAAGAATGTCATGTTTATTATCACCTCTCAATGTTATTTTTTCCTCATGTACGAATCTTTTACTTTGAAATAAATATAATCGGAGGATGACTAAGGGGATTAATAATAAGATGAGCGTAGGAATGTAGACATGTATAAAAAATTGACTCATAGCATAGTCACCATTCACGATGTCCGATTTATAATAGAAATACGAACTGATCGAAACAACCACATTGAAAATAATCAGAAAAATAAATTCGTGGACAAGTGTCCATTTATGTGTCTTCAGATATAGCCAGTTTTGAATTGGAATAAGTGCTATGTATCCTATGAATGCGATAATCCCATATAAAGGCATTAACTCCAATCGTATCGCAAAAGGCAATTCCTGGACATCGAAAGGGGCGACTATCACTAAGAAAAATATGAGCCAGATGCTAATAATAAGTCCGATCCAAAAATGATGCTTGTATGTTGTAATTAATCGAAATCGCACAGGTTATGGTGGTGTGACATATTTTTGATTTACCTTATTTGAAAGAATTTTTACTCATTTCAATTTGGAAATCAAAAAACTCCAAATGACAACATGATCATTTGGAGTTTATTATATTATTTGTATAATTCTAACAATTTTATTTATGTCAGGCTACTGCTACTTCCGGTGCATCAGTGCCTCTCTTTTTCATCCAGAAGTATAAAATAGTAAACAATCCAACCAGGATAAGGGGAAACAATACCATGGTACCCATGGTAGCTTGTCCGGCCAATAAGTCTAATTCATCACCTGAATATCCCATGCCTGCCATCTCTGCTCTGTCAGAATCTATCCACCTGCCTATAATAGGCTGGAATATTGATGTTGAAAACATACCTACTGCTCCGATTATGGACATACCGAGAGCTCCACTTTTAGGTATATATTCGGCAATAAAGCCAATCATGTTTGGCCAGAAATATGCGATTCCTAAAGCATATATTATAGCCGCTACATAAGCCATACCACCCGTCTGGGTACTGAATAGATATACACCAATCGTCGCCAGAATAGCAGATCCAAGTAAGACCCCTGTAGTATTGAACTTTGCGACAACCTCGCCTCCAAAAAATCTTGCGACTGCCATGAGTCCCGTTACAAGCGCAAGGATTAACATGGGTTGCGCGCCACTTTTGGCAAGTATAAGACCTACCCATTGCTGCGGTCCAAATTCTGAAATAGCCGTAAGAGCCATACAGAAGAACATGAAAATAAATAGCGGCTTAATCATAGCTTGTGCATTGCCAGAAAGACTTGCGGCAGCCTGAATTTTCGCTTTTGGCCAATCCTGTCCAAAAAAGAGATAGGCATAAATCAAAGTAGGTATCATGATTACCCATATTTGAGATTCCCAATTAAATCCCGCATCTGTCATAAACTTCGAGACAAGACTTCCGATTACAATACCTCCGGGAAACCACATGTGAAAGCGATTCATCATTTTACTCATTCGAACGCCTTCGTAGGTATCTGCAATCATTGGATTGCACGCTGCTTCTGTACAGCCATTCCCCAATCCTATTAATAATGTAGATATAAGCAATCCGGTATAACTTCCCGAGTATATCGTCATGATGATTCCTATACCATGTGCTAAAAGGGCGAATTGCATTATTTTTTTACCTCCGACAGTATGATATACCAGTCCTCCTATAACCATAGATATTGGGAAGCCCAGGAACCACATGGAGTTGATAAAGCCCAATTGTTCTGCAGTAAGGCTCAATTCATCACCTATTTGAGGCAATACGCCAGCCCTGATGCTAAAAGATAAAGCAGTTGTAATAAGGGCAAAACAACTTCCGTAAAAAAGTCTTTTTTCGTGTGTCATTGTTCTTAAGATTTCATTTTGACTATTATCTGGTGGATTTTGACATTATATCAATCATGTGATTCAGGCACCAGAAATAAGGATAATAAAAATAGATGTAGTGCATTTCATAATGTCTCCCAACATAGTAATTAAGATCGGAATATTTGAACAATGCATTGTCTTTATTCGGATCAGAATAGGCTAAAGTGCCATGAATCAACTTTTGTCTTAGTAATCAGTGATCAACGTTGAGGTAATTCTTTTTGAGATATAGTTGTGCGGCGGTGAGTTGCCCCGTAACCCGAAACCTGCAACCCAGAACTGACTCAAGTGCTCAATTTTC
>JAJCYJ010000718.1 GCA_029262975.1 Saprospiraceae bacterium | reverse complement strand
CATCACAGAACTGGCGATCTACTTCCGTCGAAGACAGGTCTGGAAATTTTTCAAAATGGTCGTACGTGGTGAATTCATGTATGTACTGCTTTGTGTGGGTCTGGCATTTGTTCATCTCCAGGCAACCCTGTGGGTCCTTGTCTTACCTGTAATTATTGTACGTTTTTCAATGATGGCCGGAAACTGGGGGCAACATGCATTCATAGATGCGGAGCGCCCGGAAAATAACTATCGCAATTCAATAACTTGCATTAACAGTGCTTATAACCGCAAATGTTTCAACGATGGATATCATATTGGCCATCACTTGCGTCCACATATGCATTGGACAGATATGCCAAAATACTTCTTGAAAAATAAGCATAAGTATGCCGAGGAAAAAGCGATCATTTATGAAGGCTTGGATTATCATATGGTCTGGGCATGTCTCATGTTTAAGCGCTATGACATTCTTGCTAATCGGTTTGTGAATTTAGATAACAGGTATCGTTCAAAAGATGAAGTAATTGCGCTGTTAAAAGAAAGGACAAGAAGGATCGTTTGATCGAAATGCAAGGCAATTTTTCAATCTTCAATGCAGAAATTTCTAAGAATATATAATGCTGCCTTGCTGATCGATATTTCGAATTATAGTAGACAGCAAAGCTCGGAAATTGTCTCAACAATTTTTATAAAAAACTTTCTGATTAAGTTTCGCCTCTATTTCTTTAGCAGCCTTTGTGATAGACAAGCCGCCCAGGTTAGTACAACGAAGTGTATTGTGAATACTGTTGCCCACATTGTACATCGTCTCAATAACCTGATCCAGTGGAATGAGATGGTCATATCCTGCCAACGCCATATTTGCACACGAAAGAGCATTAGAGGCGGCCATGACATTTCTATTAAGACAAGGAGCCTCTACCCTATTTCCTATGGGATCGCAGATCATACCAAGAGAACTTTGCAGCGCCATTGATGCAGCACATATTCCCTGATCAAAAGTGCCTTTTGCCAGGCCAACGATTGCCGCAGCAGCCATGGTAGATCCCGAACCACATTCTGCCTGGCATCCACCAACCTCGGCGGCGAATGTCGAATGTGCGGCTATAAATACACCGATCAATCCTGAGACAAGCAATGCTTTTATAACTTCTTCTTCAGGTAACTCCAGGGCATCAGCTACAGCCAATACCGATCCTGGCATAGCACCACACGAACCAGCAGTAGGCGCAGCGACAATCACACCCATTGAGCTTTTTACCTCCATAATAGCCGAAACATACATGACCACCTTGTTCAGGATGGTATTGCCACCAATCAGCTTATTGTCATCCATCAGTGATTTAAACCTGACGGACTGACTGCCTAAAATTCTATCTTCATAATGTGTTCCCCTCAGACCTGTCTGAACCGCATCTTTCATGATCTGGTAAATACCGGTCATTTTTTCAATTACTTCGTCTTTGGAAATATTGCCACGCGCACATTCATATGCTAAAGCTAATTCCCATAATTCTAAATTCTTGTCCTTGTTATAAAGTCGCATTTCGTCACAAGTGATAAAAGGCACCTTCATTACTTTTCTGGAAAGAATTGGTAAAACCGGTTTTAATTCTTTGACAAAAAGTACATTTTCCAATTTGCTGATCTCTTGCAGAAATACTTCTTTGACAGGTTCTGCAGATTTTATTTCTATAAATGAGATATCATCGCCTTTATGATAGATTACGTCTTCAATCTGTAGACTTCTATTGATGTAATCTAAAACTCTATCACCATGCTGAACATATATAAGGGTCTCAAAATAACCACCATCCATTTCAACTGGCAGACCGTCAATTGACAGAATTTCTATCATTCCACCTCCCGTTGAGATAGCTATTAGTTCCCTGGAATCGTTTTGATTAGAGAGTGTAATTTTATAGGTATTGGGATGTTTTTCAGCTAACTCATTTAGTTGAAAATCAATTTCCATTCCAGCTGTGGCAATATGTTCTCCGGCATCTTCTAATCGCTCATCATGCGCCTCCCATCCCAAGAATCCTCCGAACAGACCCATGTCGGAGCCTTGAGCTTCATGAGTCGTTGCAAGCGAACCACCGGGATCAAACTCGATTAAAACCTTTTGAATATTGCCATCCATAAGGTCCAGGCAAATTCGTCCTATACGCAGAGACGCTGCGCAATGTGAACTGGAAGGCCCCCGCATGACAGGGCCGAGAACATCGTTGAAGATACTTGGGAAATTCATGTGTTCCAAGTTTGATTGAACCACTAAAGTTAACAAAATGATCTGGATATTTATCAGAGTTCCTAATACCTACTATTAGTATAATTATCCAGCACCCATGTCTTCAGCATATAATGATTAACCCAAATTTTAATTTTTAATCATTAGGGTATGTACCTATTTCTATAAATTTCATGACGCCGTAGACATCTAAGTAAATTAGTCCACAGTGTTTGCCTCGTGCAAAATAATTGGAAAGAGAAAGGTCGGGCGGGATTCTTATTAAAAATCCTGCCAAACCTCCTTTCTGAATGCTATAGATCGAATTGAATCTATCGTCAGACCATTCATCTATAATTTAGAATATACAAGCCAATTCATAATTTCAATTCTATTTACCAAATCT
>JAJCYJ010000717.1 GCA_029262975.1 Saprospiraceae bacterium | reverse complement strand
CAGTTTCTAAATAAACCTATTATTAATTTACCCTTCCCGCATTTTAATCCTTTTACTAATTAGGAACTACTGATCATATTTTTTTCTTCAAATATATTCTTAATATCAATTGTAAGTTGTGCTATACTAATATACATGGATTTGTCTAATCCAGAAGGCAAGTCAGGCTTTATGTCTTCTAAGTAGAAAGACTCTATAAGCCTGCTAAAATATTCGAGAAAAATTTCTCTTCTACGCATTAATTCTAATAGTTGTTTCGCTCGTAATTCAGATAACTCATTCAAAAGAACTTTCGAAATGGCATTAATGTCACGTCGTTTTGAAGTACTTGTGAATATTCTATTACTGAGTCCACCAATATGTTTTAAATGTCGTGATTCAATGTTGATTAAATTTTCACCCCGTAATCCTAGAATGACATTTAGTAATTTTCCTGTGTCGTAGACTTTCTTTCTCAACCCTTTTTCGGAAATTGCTTTTTTTAAATTGTCGGGTACATCAGACCAAGAATATCTTTGAAATGTGATTCCGGTATTCTTTATATAATAATTCAAAACGTTTTGATTGTATATCGCAAAATATGAACTTCCTAAGCAAAAGTATGGACCACACTGATTATACCACCCACGCATACGAACATCATCTTCTGGCAAAATTTGCTCTGACGGTTTACACCAAAGTGGTCTACAGGAAAATAGTGCCGAATGATTCTTAAAAAGTGATATAAATTCTTTTATAAATAATCCAGAAGCAAAGATGTCAGAATCCATAAAACAGAAAAATTCTTTTTCACAAAACCTTTGGAGATAATTGAGTGCGTGACCGTGTTTTATTGTTTCTGAGAGGGGTAATAGGATATACTCTAACCTGTCACTCTCATAACACAATTTCTTGAGTAAAAGGCTTTCTTCAAGACTACAACCATTAGAAATAAGACGGAAATTACAATTGGACCAATTAAGCAAACTAAATACGAATGGACATAAATATTGAACAGATCCAGGTGTATAAATTATATTGAAAGATAAATTCATAAGCGTGAAAGAACTAATAAACACTAGTTTTTGAATTATTGACTATATTTCGCGTTTAGGACAATTGAATATGGAATGAAAGGTGTTAGTAAATATTTGGTGATCAAGATAAAAAAAAGCGCAAGGTTGGTCGTCATAAATATGACAGTATTTTTTCTTTTGTTGTTTACATTAAATGTGCTTTGTGGATTGATATTGCGTTGTTGTTATAGCGGCAATACAGTTATGAGTTCAAGATCTTAACTTCCAAATTACACAGACAAGATTAGGGCAAAAGCTCTTTTTAAAGAAAGAGCGAAATTGACAACTAAATACCAACCATTTGTTGGATGGACTAAGAAGGAATACAAAGGAAATTATATTGTAATTAATGAAGATGGTGATAGAATACATGAAAACCATACTAATGGTTCAGATACAATAAAGCATGCGGCATTCTTGGGTGGATCAACAGCATGGGGTACGGGAAGTGCTGACGATGAGACAATACCCGCTTTTTTAGATGCGCTAAACACAGACCTGATCGTACATAATTTTGGAGAAGAAGCATACAATTCAAGACAGGAATTGGCCAAATTGATAAACCTTTATCTTGACAAGAGACATTTTGATAGTGTCATTTTTTTAGATGGTGCTAATGAGGTCACTTCCTATTGTATTAAAGGTGCAAGCAAAGTAACACATCATAAAGAGGCTTTATTCAGGAAACGGATAGAAGATAATATTTCGGGCGTTAAAAATAACGTAGTATTTGTAGCTTTAGATTATCTCTTTATTAAGAAAACCAATAGACTTATCAACGCATTATTAAGGGTTGAAGAAATAGATCCTTCTATATTTTATGATTGCGATAAAAATGATAAGAAGGCTAACTATATAGCACATACTATATTGGAAAACTGGAAGATAGCACACGCACTTGTAAATAGCAAAGGTGGTCGTTTCATTGCAATATTGCAGCCGAATGCTTTTGTTGGAAATCCCCAACTTAGTCATCTGAAAGACTTCCCACCCATGAAAAATTATTTGGCTGATCAGTTTAAATCAGTTTATCCAATTATTCAAAAACTTATAGCAGAAGAAAACCTTCCATGGATTTACGATTTGACGGATATTTATAACTCAGAGGAATATATTTATATAGATTATGTCCATGTATCACCTAATGGAAATTTGATTATGGCCAAAAGGATCAATCAAATATTGTATAAGTGAGACTTTTTATAAAAGTTCTTTGAGAGTTAACTCCGATAAGATTTTTTCTGCTGCCAATGAATGTCCCGCTGCATTCCAATGCCCATCATCTATAGGATATAATTGGATTCCATGTTTTCTGTTTGCCTCTCTAAAATGAGGAATTAAATCTATAAATGGAATATCTAATTCGTTCAATATGTTATTTAAGCGCTTATTTGAAACGGCTTCTTCTAAACAAAGATGATTGGGAGCTTCCGATAATTCCAAAGTTTTTTCAATATATTTTTGAACAACATCAGTTATTGCTGGGGTAGAGAAAACCACAAGTTTTGAACTATCTTGAGTAATTCGGTTTTTAAGCTTTTTTAAGATCCGTCCGGTCAATTCCCAGGCCCTTGTATATTGTTCTGTTTCTTCACATGCAGAAACTCCTAATTTTATAATCTCACGTTCTTTCCAATCCTTGGGTTTAGGTGAAAAAAAGACTTTATTTATTTTTTGTAAAACAACCAATTGGCTTATGACGGAATTCTTTTTATCCTTTAACTTAGTTTGAAATCTTAGGAAGTCAGTTCTAATTCTATCATAATCTACAGGAATAATATTCCATGCAAGATTACTATCTAAATAAGGCCGCGAACCAATTTGATTCAGTTCAGAGCTATTGTTTCGTACATCATTCAAAGTCGTAAAAGAAAGTAAAACTAAATCTGGTTTATAAAGTCTTCCATACAATTCATAAACAAGATATTCCTGGAGTGTACCATAACCGCCAACACTCATGTTAATTACCTCTACATTTTGACCTCTATTTTTAATGAGGGTTTCTAGTTGCCTGACAAACATTTCTTCTAAATTGACAGTCCTGGCCTCCATAAAGGAATCTCCAAGTACCAGGATACGGTATGTGCTGGAGTCTCTATTTGTTGAATGTTCAATGTCTCTCCATCCTCCAGAATTATGTGATATCAGCACATTTTTTTGAAACATTTGACGAGTGTAACTAATATCAGGAGTGAGGGACCATCCTAGTTGTGGGTGAGGAGGACGATATTGAGCTCCTTGATCAGAGTTGATTGGAAATATTGATCTTAATATTATTTCGGAAATTATAAGACAGATTATTAAACTAAAAATGCTCAAAGAAATATTTTGAACCAATTTCCTTATGATTGTAGGGTTATAGACAGGTCTTTTAATTAGTAAAAAAAGACCAGCACAAAATATTATGATTTGTATCACAAATATTGCTAATCTTTTATTTGTATTTGTGATATTTCCATCACTGGTTAGCAGTTTGGCAATTATTATTTCATTGAATAATAGGCTGATGATAAGACATGAAAGACCAATATAAATTGCAAAGTGATTTTTGTTTTTCATAGTTGCTTTAAAATTCCAGTCTGTATCATTGGATTTATTATGTTAGCTATGGAAACCTTCATTATCATCGATTTGCGAACAATGTCATATGTTTTAGTCTTGCCATCAAAGAGTTTAAGGAATCCAAATAAGAAAGAATGAATTGTAACCTCTCCTATTTTTACCATATCATGGTCAAGATATTCTATAGAATTAAAGTCTGTATCATAAATTAAATACTCCGGAACAACATTTTGGCTGAATTTGTGATTTAGCGAAAGCAATTGTTGCTCAAGGATTTCTCCTTCTTGTCCTATTATAGTTTTGTAAAGATCAGGGCGAATATCCTTAAAAACAGAATAACATGATTTGTAGAAATCTTGTTCTTTTCCTTTCAAGTCATGCCAAATATCGTTATAGATCTGTTGAT
>JAJCYJ010000716.1 GCA_029262975.1 Saprospiraceae bacterium | reverse complement strand
AATTCTTTCACCAGGACAAAATCTCTATAGGTGGCAGGGCATATGCACTCTCATTTGATGATCAGGGTGGTTTCAGCTCAACCCTTACTTCTAATTGGACAGACACGCCAAGTCAATTACAGGTTACACTTGGGCCATGGGATTCTTAATTACAAATTCTCATTTTTCAGATACGAACAAAGCATAATTAAGTTGTAATTTCAGGACCAACTCGCAATATGACCAAAAGACTAAAACAATTAGTGTTAACAAGCTTCTTCATAGCCGGAATATTAAGTGATCAATCTAATCTGTTAGTTGCCCAGGATACGATACCGTTTCAGTTAACCTCTCAGGGAAATATTTCTGTACAAACAATCATAAATAATAAAGATACTTGCTCTTTAATGCTGCATACAGCAGTTACTGAAGCGTCCTTAACTGAAGAGGCAGCGCTTCAGATATTCGATTCACAATCCGGACAATATGCCACATCACAAAGTTGGGGAGGACAAAATCAAATAAAATATATTTTAAATAATAGTTTAAGCATAGGACCTTTTTCCTGGGACAGTTTGACTATTTGGGTAAGCAAACTCAGTGGCCCGGAAACTCAAGGAAAATTTGGACCAAATTTATTTGAAGATCAAGTTATAGAAATCAATTATGATGAAAGCATTCTAATTATCCATTCTTCTATGCCACAGGATAACGTCACTTCCAGTTATAGCAAATTGACCTATGAAAGTGATCGGGGTATTATGTATATCAAAGGCAATTTGAATATTGGTGGTGTATATATTAGTAATCAATTTATGGTTCATACTGGTTATGGCGGGACAATTTTATTAGATGACAACTTTGTATCCAAAAATGCAATAAGTACCCAATTAAAAGTCATAAGTGAAAGTCAACTTAAAGATGCAGCAGGTAATATTATTAAGACTAAAAAGGCCCTTCTCTCTGAGTTTGATATTCAAGGGATAAAATTTTTCAACATCCCTGTCAGTTTCTTCGAAGGTCGACTGGGAAATGAAAGCACGAGTGTGATAGGTAATGAGCTGCTTAAAAGATTTAATATTATTCTTGATCAAAAAAATGCGACAATCTATCTCAAACCCAATAACAACATGACGCTGCCATTCGCATCAGGCAAGTAGATCAGAGTATAAATATTGGTTTAAATTAAATTTATAAAATAAAGTTAATCCTCTAATTTAGCTCTGACCAAGATATTCTAATTAAAAATCAATACCTTCCGATACTATGAAGTCATTTATATTTAAAACACTTTTAGCTCTTGCAGCTACATTCCTTTTCAACTTTTATCTTTTAGGTCAGTCACTGACTGTAATGACTTATAACATACGTTATGACAACCCCAATGATAAAGAGAACTGGTGGCAACATAGAAAAACTGATGTTGCCCAACTTATAGATTATTACCATCCTGATATAGTTGGTACGCAGGAAGGACTGATCCATCAACTGGACTATATTAATGAACATACCACTCATTACACTTATATAGGGGTAGGAAGAGATGATGGTCAAAAAAAAGGAGAATTCACAGCCATCTTTTATGACACACGCAAGTTAGAAATACTTGAAGACAAGACTTTTTGGCTATCAACAACACCGGATCAAATATCTGTTGGTTGGGATGCTTCCATGGAGCGGATTTGCACTTATGCAAAATTCAGAATTTTGGAGTCAAAAGTCGTAATTCATGTATTCAATACCCACTTCGATCATATCGGGCCAAAAGCACGTGAAGAATCAGCACGATTACTTCTCTCAAAAATCGAAGAATTTGGCCTTCAAAATGAAAAAGTTGTGGTGATGGGTGATTTAAACAGTGAACCAAAAAATTTACCAATAACACTATTAAGTGCTGAACTGTCAGACGGATTGAAGTACGCTGAGAAAAAATTCTATGGCCCCATTGGCACCTCCAATCAATTTGATATTTCCCATATCCCTAACAAAAGAATTGACTATATATTTACCAAGAATTTCATTACAAAAGAATACAGACATATCGATGACCGAAGAACAAATAACCTATGGGTCTCAGATCATTTGCCAGTGTTGTCGATTATTGAATAATCGAATTTGTGATAGGTCCTATAATAACACATAGTACAAGAAACACAAATTTCAGAAGATGTATTGATAGTAAGAAGTGAATAAACTAACTTCGAAATATTTTGAATGTAAATGATTTTATAAAACGATTAAGACAATTCTATAATGATATCTAAAGGCAAAGAAAAGATCGTCGTTGATGTCAGTATTAACAAGTCAAATGAAAAAGTGTGGGAATTATGGACATCGCCAGAACATATTATTAATTGGTATTTTGCTTCAGATGACTGGCATGCCCCTCGAGCTGAAAATGACTTGAAGATAGGCGGTAAATTTTCAATAAGCATGGAGGCAAAAGACGGGAGTATGGGTTTTGATTTCTCAGGCACCTATACAAAGCTAAATAAAAATAAACTTCTTGTGTACCAATTGGATGATGGACGAGATGTACGCATTGAATTTAAAGGAGATGATGGGAAAACCACTATCAGGCAAATATTTGAAGCAGAAGAAACGCATACGATAGACCAACAAAAAAGTGGTTGGCAAGCTATTCTCATTAATTTTAAAAAATATGCTGAGATGCACTAGAAGAACAAATGTTTTTGATCACTAATCAATATAAATAAATGCTCTCCCTTATCATTTTAAACATGTAGAGAATCCAGTAATAATTTAATCTTGGATACGCTTGTAAAGCGTATAACAATGTCTCATTTTTTATCTTAGTCCAAATAGAACTTAATGCCCATACGTAAATCATTCTTTTTCCGATATGGCATTGTTTATATAATCCTAACATCATGTATTCCACAACCGAACTCAGAAGATCATCCTATTCCTGATCTCATCATATCAAATGTCAATATAATTGATCCGCTTGGCAGAAAGATAATTCCCAATCAAACCATATTAATAAAGGACGAAAATATTGTCAGTATTCAACCTGGAAATAAAGAATTCTCCAATTTCCCGGATTCAATTATCATTCAGGGATCGGGCAAATTTATAATAAATGGATTCTGGAATATGCATACCCATATCTGTTGGAAAGATGGCCTGGATGAAACACTATTTCCAATATTATTATCTTATGGAGTAACAGGAGTCCGTGATATGGGTGGGGATGTTACTGTAATGAATAAATACAAAAAGAGAGTAGATGATGACCCCTCTTATGGCCCAATCTTATATGGCCCGGGTCCATTATTGGATGGAGATCCTCCTATTGATCCAGATATAGGACTGGGGCTTACGGATAAAAATATCGATATCATTCTCGATAGTTTATTAGACATTGAAGTAGATTTTCTAAAAGTCTATTCGCTCTTAACCAAGAAACAATTAGAAAAAATATCAAAATTCTCAATCCAGAATAATATTCCTTTTGCAGGTCATGTCTCCGAGTATATGACTGCCACAGAAGCGTCAAGGTTAAACCAAAAAAGTATAGAACATCTCAACAGGTTAGAAGTTTTACTTGAAGATAGTATTGCTTTTAAAGAGTTCGTAGATGCTGCACTTGAAAATCGTACATGGCTGTGTCCTACAACTATTATTTATAAGACAAAACTGGATATAGCAGAAGGAAAAGAATTGTATCATCCACTTTATGAATCCATAGATAAATATGTCACTCAATCCTGGACAAGTATACAAGAAAAACGTGAAGGTGTGACTGCAGATCCTTCTAAATTAGCGGCTATTCAAGCCAGATATCTACGACAGATTGCTCTAATTACAAAATTCAATGAGCAAGGCATTCCTATGCTTTTGGGTAGCGACTTCAGTGGAATGGCTTTCATTTATCCAGGTCGTAGTCTTCATGAAGAAATGAGTCTGTTGTCTGATCTTGGCATTGACAGATATGATATCCTAAAGATGGCCACCTACAATCCTGTCTTATATTTCGATTTATCCCTTACACATGGTACCATAGAAAAAGGCAAAGCTGCCGATCTTGTAATTTTAGAAGAAAATCCAATTCTCGATATCCGCAATACACTGAAGATCAGTCATGTGATTCGGGCCGGGAGAAATATTTCAGTTAGATGAATCAGGTTTCAATTGAAAAATTGGACACCACGAATCTCTCATATGTGTTTAAACTAGTATTGATTTAACTTTCTATAATAAAATTTAACCATTTAATCTGGCCGACCTCGGACTCCGTCGCTTAAAGTTCTGGCGTCGGATCGAAAGATCAAATATTTGTAGAAAGCACACCCATCAATCTATCGGTATTATTGTGTGCAATTCATTTCTTCACGATTGAATGATACCAAAGATGTGAAAGCTTTGTTTCCAAGGCTAGAAAGAAGATGCCTTGGTTAAATAGAGGTAATTGAAAAGAGTTGGCCGTATTTTTCCTTGCCCGCCGAAGCTACTACCTTCGATCGCCGAAGTATCACGTAGTAGATAGCGAAGGAGAGGTGCTTCTAACAATGATGATAACATTAGTAACGATATTCTGAACGAACCCGATCCGGATAATGACCATTTGCCGAATTTATTCGAAAGTGTGTACGTGAATTAGATAAATTGTACTAAACTGTCGCTCCTGCAGAGCTCATATGTCTATCCTTTGAAACCAGACTCTGACGACCCTGGTAAAATGTGTCGCCCCTCCAGGGCTATTCAAACGATGAATTCTCAATATATTCCTTGAGAAAAGTCCTGTAAGGACGATATATCTTAGCCAGGGGTAGAACGAAGTGGCACCCCTGGTAAAAATGGAGATAATTGAAAAGAGTTGGCGGCATTTTATGCTTCAAGCAAAAATGATGACAACTCGAAAAACGAAATTCTGAACTGCACCCGTATTATTATTAATATAAAAAGGTATGGTATCTATCTATAATTTATTAAGATTATATTTATTCTAATATTTAGGTGCTTTTCATGAGTCGATCAATCATTATACCCCTAATTACCAGTGTTATAATGATAGCGATATTCTCGCTTGTCTCCTTACAAATATCCGCTGTCCTCATTTTTATTCCGGGTACGATTGTTACTCTCATCATCTACTTCAAAACATTCTATAAAAGATCACCTGATCCGGATAGATTTCTGTCACTATACTTACTTGCCCTCAGCATTCAATTTGTTCATTTTATCGAAGAGTATGTCAATGATTTTACTGTAAAAGTGCCCGCACTGATAGGCATGCCACCCAACCCTGAACAGTTTTGGATCATATTCAATATGGTAGCATACAGCATCTTTATTATAGGAGGAATAATAATTTTTAGAGGGATTAAGGAACTAATGATCATTCCATTATTTTTTATAGTGGTAGGAGTCATTATGAATTCTGTCGGGCATATTTTGATATCACTATATACAGGGGGTTATTTTCCCGGGTTGTATACAGCGATCATTTATGTCCTTCTGATTCCCTCTATAATATCAAGAATGAGGGAGGCAATATAAAACGATGTAGAAAAATATATAGTTATGTCCCATTCAATAGAAATAACAGAGAAATTACATAAAGCCTGGAAGTTGCGGCAAACTAAAAAATATAAGGAGGCTAAACAACTTGTAGATAGTGCGAAGTCTTTATGTGGACCCAATGATAATATTGCATTCGGTCGTATATATCATGTGTATATGCAATTAGAGTATGATCAGGGACATCTTTTAAAGGCCAAAGATCTTTGTTTGCGCTCTCTTGCGTACTATAAAAAAAATGGGAATCCGATTAAGATAGCACATTCGACACGTCATCTTGCAGATTTACAGTTTAAGTTGGGACTACTAAGTGAAGCTGAAGAAAACTATCGTCTGTCCATTAAAATATACAAAGAGGATAAAGAAGGAAGCCTTGGAAATCTTGCTAATGCACTCCGCGGTTTCGGCCTTCTTCTGGAAGCTTGCGGAAATAAGAAAGAAGCTATCGATGTCTGGAAGGAGGCTCGGAAATTATATGCGGCGCATAATATAGAAGAGGGTGTTGATGAAGCAAATGAAAGAATAAAATTACTGCAATGAACAGAAGCAAGAAAGACGTAATTCATTTCTTTATAATTAAAACGTCGGGGATATTGTTTTTTTTTAATCAAGGATTTTCAGCTCATGGATAAAAGTCGAGATTAAAGGTCTGTTGGCTATATTTTTGAATTGTAGTCAGCAAAAAGCACAAATGTTAACGTATTAAACTTTA
>JAJCYJ010000715.1 GCA_029262975.1 Saprospiraceae bacterium | reverse complement strand
GGTCAGGGTGAGTATTATAACTCTTCATCTGCTTCAGCAAGTAGCGCTTTTAATATAAAGGCCCATTTTATTGGCAAGGATTTTTTCTGGCGGAATAATGGTAAAATGACATTAGCCTGGAAAAAGCTGGATATAGATAATAGAGAAGATAGCGAATTTCATAAAACGGCTGATATAGTTAAAATTAACACACATTTAGGTAGTAAAATAAATGAAGACATTGCCATGTCAATGTTGGGAGAATGGAAGTCCAATATATTAAATCAAGCGCTTTCACCTTCCTATATGGACTGGAGTATAGGCATTACCTGGACACCAAATAAAGAATTTCTGGCAGTAATGCATCCGATGAATTATGAATTAATTCTTTCAGATAAGGATCAATTTGAATCTTCATTGGGCGCTAAATTGGTAATGGAATATGACCATCAGGTGACGAATAGTCTCCAGGTTACAAGCAATCTTTCAGGATTTATGAGTTATGAGGATATTGAACAATTGACAAATTATACATGGACAAATGGAGTTAATATGAAACTCATGCAAAACATTGGGTTAGGTATAGAATATGCTTTAAGAATTAGCCCACAGGAGACGGCAGCTATACAAAGTGGAGAGGATGTCCAGTCCTATGTAGTTATGGGTGTATCATATGTTTTGCCTTAATTGGAATTTGGCTTCATTAACAGAAATGCACTATATGACCATGCTACAATAAAAAGCACTCCTCCAATCGGCGTGATCGCACCCAACATCTTTAGACCTGGCGTATTAAAATAATCTGCAAGACTGAGTACATAAAGAGAACCGCTGAATAAAATTATTCCGGTAAAAAAACACAGAAATACCAGTCTTAACCCACGGCCTTGATTAGCTTTTTCAAGAATGAACAAGGCGATTACCATGCCCACACTATGGATGAAGTGATACTTGTTGCCCGTCTCATATACGTCAAGATAATGAGGGGTGATTTTGTCTTCAAGAGCATGAGCCCCAAACGCACCCAGTATTACTGCTAATGCTGTAAGGCCAAATCCGATACTTATATATTTTTTCAATTCTTTACTCATGGATGGTTCAAATTTATGGGAGTTGCCAATCAATAGGATCGCTGTTCATTTTTGTTAATAGTTTATTCGTAATTGAAAAATGCTTGCATCCTGAAAATGCATTTCGTGCGAGTGGTGATGGGTGCGCAGCTTTTAATACATGATGTTTCATTTGATTGATTAGCACACTTTTAGATTGTGCAAATCGACCCCAAAGCAAGAAGATAAGGTTCTCTCTTTCATCAGACAGTTTTTTAATTACCGCATCTGTAAAGGTCTGCCATCCTATGCTTTTATGTGACCCAGGGCTTTTATGTCGGACCGTCAGCATTGCATTCATTAGAAAGACTCCTTGTGTTGCCCATGATGTAAGATCCCCGTGGTCAGGAATTGTAATTTGAACATCAGTGACTTGTTCCTTAAATACATTTTTTAATGACGGGGGTATTCTTGTCCCCTTTGGTACGGAGAAGCAAAGTCCCATAGCCTCTCCTGGATTGTGATATGGATCCTGGCCTAGGATGACCACGCGCACCTTGTCAAATGGAGTTCGCGCAAAAGCATTGAACATTAATTGTCCTGGCGGATATATAGTATACCCGGCTTTCTTATCTGCCAATAATTTATCCTTTATGATTTTGAAATATGGTTTTTCAAATTCTTCAGAAAGAGCTTTTCGCCAGGATGGTTCGATATGTACGTCTGCAGGATCCAATCAATAATTCTAATTATAAAATAATTTATTTAAAGTTAGGCGAACACTTTTTTCAATGCCCCCACGAACACTTTCACCTCTTCAGTTGTACCTGTACTGATACGACACCAATCCAGATATGGTGGGAAGGCCCTGCCAACCTGTACACCTTCAGTTGTAAAAGCTCGCTGTACTTCTGAAATGTTTCTTCCGGTTTTAAAAAACACGAAGTTTGTATGAGATGGAAGATAGCGTAGATTCAATTCATCAAGAGCACTATAAATTAGTCGTTTGCCTTCGCGGTTTTTCTCTAAGCTGAAATTGTAAAATTCCTTATCTTCCAAAGCTGTCATAGCTAATTTAAGACCCATAATATTAGTACCTGACATCAGGCTATTTCTTATTTCAGTGGCTATTCTTGTATTGGCGATCATATATCCTATCCTCACGCCTGCCAGACCGTACACTTTTGAAAATGTTCTTGCTATAATTACATCAAGCCCTTCACTTATCAATGATTTCATGGAAGGGTATCCTTTTTGTTCGATATAGTCATAGTATACTTCATCTACGAAGACGGGAACGGACGCAGACCATTTTCGGCAAAAAATTTCGAGTTTTCCAGGATCGAGTAGGGTACCTGTTGGATTATTCGGGTTACAGATAAATACCATTTTTGTTTCGCTCTTTATTTCCTTGGCGATACCAGGGAGGTTATATCCTAATTCCTCGGTTAATGGTACAGCTCTTATTTTAGAACCTAAGAATTCGGCATAACTGATCAGTGCTTTGTATGTAGGGAGGCACGTAACGATTTCGCCACCTCTTATGCTATACATCTGCCCTACTGCTTTTAAGCCTTCTCGTGATCCTGAGGTAACTACAACCTGACTGGGATCCAGCCCTTCGCGCTTGGCTATGATAGCTTCGAGTGTCGCAAAATGACTATTGGGATAGCGACATAGATCTGGATCTATAGCAGCAATCGCTTTTTTCATGGAAGGTGATGGGGAATACGGATTTTCATTAGAAGAAAGTCTTACCATCCCATTTGTGGTATTTTCTTCTATTGTGGGCATTGCGGCTAATATCTGTGAAGGAGAGAGTAAAACTGCTCCAGCACCAGCAGATGTGAGGGTTTTTAGCCAGGATCTTCTATTTATATGTGCCATTGTAAGTAAGTATTAGGAGGTGAATGAATAGAAATCTCTAAAATAACCATAATCATGTTGTGGTTTTAGGTGAATAGGAATAAATTTGCACCCGCTTAAGAATTCTGGTGGACTGCTGACGGGCAGAATAC
>JAJCYJ010000714.1 GCA_029262975.1 Saprospiraceae bacterium | reverse complement strand
TACCGCCAACTTATATTCAAATTAGTATAACGGCTACAACTCAAAATTTCACATACTGATTTATCTTCATTTTTTTTGAGCGAAAATTGTGATAAATAGAATAGATGAGGACTTAAAATTAGGTGTTTGTGAGCCTTTTCTTTAAAAATTCAACTCCCTTCAGTGTTGCACCTAAGAAGTTATAAATGGCATCCACTATTTCTGGTTTTTGCATTACTTATACCGAAACTATTTTTATCATCAAATTTCCTATGACTAAATTATATAATATGTCTATTTTTAGGGTTTAAGAATATTCAGTTAAAGTGAAAGTGAATACTTAAATTTATTTCCAGATGGCCAAAAAAAAGAAGAAGAGGAAAGCTAAAGTAATTGCCTTAAATCCAGTGATAAGTCCTACCAAATATATAAGGACAGCCGCGCGAAAATTACCCCTATACAAGACATTGGTCTCAGAAAATATATTGGATGTCGGAATGGGATATGCAATTGTCATACGCCAAAAAAGAAACGAAGACAAAATCTTAGCTGTATATCTACTTGATATCTGGTGCCTTGGTGTAAAGGATACCTTTTTTAGAATGATACCTGCTTACGAATTTGATGATGCTTTAGATGACATGTTTAATTCATTGCCATATGCTATGATCGAGACTGACCCAACCTATACTTTTAACCTGGTTTACGGAGCGGTCGAATATGCCGAAGACTTGGGTCTGTCGCCACATAAGGATTTTTTGACTACACGATATATATTAGACGATGTTAACAGTTTTGATTTTATTGATATAGAATTTGGCAAAAATGGAAGGCCATGTTATGTCCCGGGACCGGACGACCACTCGGGTAAAATAGTGAGCATTTTAAATAAGCATATTGGTCGGGATGCTTATGATTACGATGAATTATATATCGGAGAGGAAGAAGAAGAAGGATTTATTGAAGAGGTGGTAGCCGACATTCTTACAGAAAAAGAAGATAAGGAAGAATATGTTGCCTATTTGTCTATATTAATAGTGGTCACAGAATTATTTAATGAGGATCAGGCAAGATTGATGGATTTGTTTATAAATGATCATACTACTTTACAAAAAGAGGTCAGTGAAAATATGAATATGGTCGCGGATGGAGTCATTGACGATATCGTGGTGCCGCTGGAAATTTTATTAGCAATAGTAGAAAAGTATTTGATCTATGAGGGGCCCGAGTTTATAAAGGAGGAGGAGTTTATAGAAGGGTTCGACAGTAAACCATCGAAATTTGACGCTTGGTCTGTAGTAAGTAATGTTATATTATATAATTTTGGCAGGCAGAAAATTAACAAGTTGTTTTCTTTATTAGCTGTACTCATTGCTCCAGATGAGTCAATAGAGTCGCAAAAAGAAATAATTCTTGCTGACAAAAGAAGCTTGCGTCTAAATTTTGATAAAATGCTTGAGCGTTTGGATGGAGATGTATTTTTTACTCTGGATCACATAATCATGCACGAGGAGGTTTTTGGTGCCATCAAGGAAGAAGATATTGAAATATCGAAAGTGGAAAATTTATAAGATTTATTTTTAAATACTTATTTTATAAAAACCAGCAACATGCCGACACAAATTGCAGATTACACCAAGTCTTCTTTTACGGCTTCAACAAATGAAGGCCATGAGATTACTCATAATGTATATACAAGGGGCCAGGGTAAATTATGTGTGATCATTCAGGAATTGCCGGGCATAGGACAGGAGACGCTTTCATTGGCGGATCGATTTATAGACAATGGATACAGAGTAGTACTTCCTCATCTTTTTGGGCCGATTGGAAAAACAAGTATTGCAGGAAATTTAATGCGGGTCTTTTGTATGAGACGCGAATTCAGCCTTTTTTCAAAAAATAAATCCAGCCCGATTGTTGATTGGCTGAGCGCTTTGTGCGCATACCTCAAAGCGAAATATGAAGTACCAGGAGTGGCAGTAATAGGAATGTGTCTCACCGGAAATTTTGCGATTTCGTTGATGGCTGAAGATTCAGTTCTGGCGGGTTTCTCAAGTCAACCTTCTTTGCCATTGTTTACCCAAAAGTCATTGCATATATCAGATGCAGATGTAGAAAAAATTAAAGCAAAATTGGATAAAATTGGTCCGATGCATTGCGGAAGATTTCAGGGAGATAAATTATGTACGAGTCAAAAATTTGATCTAATCAGGAGACGATTTAATGACGAAAAGGAAAGAATCATTTTGCATGAACTTCCAGGTAACGGGCATTCCATTTTGACATTGGATTTTGTAGACCAAAAGGGTCACCCGACTAAGAATGCGCTGGAGGAGGTGATGCATTATTTTGATCAGCGATTGGTGTCATAGACGCATTAATTGAGAATTGGGAATTATAAGTTTTATATGTTTGACAGGTTTAGTACGTTTAGTGAGTTTAAAGGGTTGGGAGCCATAATCTGCTTAAGTGCTTATGTTCCTAAGTGCCGACATTGGTGCGAAATTGAAAAAGATAAATGCTCATATTTTAATTGATAATTGATAATTGTGGGATGGTGCTTTTTGAGAGGATG
>JAJCYJ010000713.1 GCA_029262975.1 Saprospiraceae bacterium | reverse complement strand
AGAATAGTCCAGTTTAGTGAATCAAAACCAAAGCTTTCTTCTAAAGAGAATATCTTTACACCCATAAATTCAGCGACCAGGGCGTTGGTCACAAAAAAACCGCCAAGAATTAAAAAAAGACGATTGACTTTGTTATCGAATATGTTCATTTATGCGAAGCTAATAAAAGAATATTTACAGATTCATAATTAAGGATTACTACTTAGAAAATTCATTAAATACATGGCCAAGGTTTCAATAAATCTAAAGGACGGTACCGTAGACAAACAAGAAGAAAAGGATATCATCATCGGTATCGATCTTGGTACTACAAATAGTTTAGTGGCTTATATCGACGATGGAATACCAAAGACAATTACGGGTCCTAACGGATCTTCCTCTTTGGTACCTTCAGTGGTTCATTTTCTGGACGATGAACAGGTTATTGTCGGAGAAAGTGCCAAAAGTCTATTGGTTGAAAAACCTGGAAATACCATCTATTCGGTTAAAAGATTACTTGGGAAATCCTATGCTGACTTAACAGATTTAGGTGTACAGCTGGGTTACAAAATAATCGATAATGAAGATGGAGGCTTAGTGAAAATTCAAGTGGGTGCACGATTTTATTCCCCTATTGAGTTATCATCAGAAATATTAAAAGAATTGAAGCGGATGGCAGAAATGCATCTGGAGACGACTGTTTCAAGGGCTGTGATAACAGTACCTGCCTATTTTAACGATGGTCAGCGCCAGGCAACCCGTGATGCTGGAAAACTTGCAGGTTTAGATGTGCTGCGCATTGTCAATGAACCTACAGCAGCAAGCCTTGCCTATGATATCGGAACTTCAAGGGATGACAAAGAGACAATAGTGGTGTATGATCTTGGAGGTGGCACTTTTGATATTTCGATACTTGATATCGAAGAAGGAGTTTTTGAAGTGTTAGCAACTAATGGAGACACTTTTCTTGGCGGGGATGACTTTGATCAAGCCATCATTGAATATTGGATAGCCTCCTATCAAATCTCTCAGAAGCTATTGCTTAACAAAAACTTCATGCAATCATTAAGGCTGAAGGCAGAGGAAGCGAAGAAGTATTTAAGCAATCATGACATTTATGAGTCATCACTCGAAGGAATAGAAATCACTCTTTCGTTGATGATATTTGAAGATTTGATACGTCCTCTTATTTTAACGACAATTGAGCTGTGTTCGAAATGTATAGCTGATTCTGGTAAAAAATTGGAAGAATTTGATGAGGTTATCATGGTAGGAGGTTCGACCAGAACTCCTTTAGTGAAAAAAATGGTCTCCGCATATTTTAATAAAAAAGTGAACGATCACCTGGATCCTGATCAGGTTGTAGCATTAGGTGCTGCTGTCCAGGCTGATATCCTTGCGGGAAATCGCAAAGACATGCTGCTTCTTGATATCACTCCACTATCTCTGGGTATTGAGACAATCGGAGGCCTTATGGATACAATTATCCCAAGAAATAGCAAGGTACCTTCTCGTGCCGGAAGACAGTATACAACGTCTGTGGATGGGCAATCGAATTTAAAAGTGGCGGTGTACCAGGGAGAACGCGATCTTGTTCAGGACAACAGGAAATTAGGAGAATTCATATTGAAAGGTATTCCTCCAATGTCTGCAGGTATGCCCAAAATTGATATTCAATTTATATTGGATGCCGATGGTATTTTACGGGTAAGAGCAAAAGAGGAACGATCTAATGTGGAAACAGAAGTTGAAATTAAGTCTCAATATGGCATCAGCGAAGAAGACATGGCCAAGATGTTAATTGCTTCATTACAAAATGCTCAGGCTGATAGGGAAGTACGGGGATTGATCGAAGCACAAACTGAAGCACAAAACGTAATTTTACACAGCACGAAATTTGTTCGTCAGAATAAAGAGCTTTTGGCAGCTGATGAAATTCATGAACTTGAAAGACTCGTAAATTTATTAGAAAATGAGAAAAACGAAGGTTCTAAAGATAGTATCAACCTCGCTATGGAAAACCTCAATCATTATAGCCGACCGATAGCGGAAAGAGTGATGGATTATAATATTGCAAATGCCCTTAAGGGAAAAGTGGTCTGACTACAATTTAAAATTAAGACATGAAGTCCCTTTTGGTCAGGCCATACGCCAAATACATTGCTTGCAAAGTTAATCAGGATCGAACAAATGCTATTGAAGATCAAAAGCGAATTTTCAAATCCTTAATCAATCAGGGGCGTAAGACACGCTATGGTAAGGATCACAGATTTTCAGAGATTGAGTCAAAATTAGATTTTTCAGATAGAGTTCCGATCAGGGATTACGAGGCTTTAAAAACTTATTTTGATATGATGGTCGATGGGACACCTGATGTCTTTTGGCCAGGAAGACCTAAATATTATGCAAAGACGAGCGGCACTACTTCCGGTGTTAAATATATACCCCTGACTCATGAGAGTATGCCTAATCACATTGGTACCGCCCGAAAGGCACTAATGTGTTATGCTTCTCAAAATAGAAATTCGCGCATATTTGATGGGAAGGTTATGTTCCTGTCCGGATCACCTACATTGTCAGATACTCAAGGAGTAGCAACCGGTCGACTTTCAGGAATCGTGAATCATGAATTACCGGCATGGATCAAGGGTAATCAGCTTCCTTCGTATGACACTAATTGCATTGAAGATTGGGAAATTAAAGTAGACAAGATAGTAGACGAAACGAAGCACGAAGACCTTCGCCTGATAAGTGGCATACCACCATGGGTGCAGATGTATTTCGAGAGAATGCTTGATGCTACAGGGAAAAAAGTGATCAAAGAGGTTTTCCCTAATCTACAGGCCTTTATGTATGGTGGGGTTAATTATGAACCTTATCGCAGTAGTATTGAATCATTAATAGGAGAGTCTATAGACAGCGTCGAATTATATCCGGCTTCTGAAGGATTTCTTGCATTCCAGGATACAATTGAAAATCAGGGACTGCTCTTGAATTCTAATTCCGGGATATTCTTTGAATTTGTATTATTAGAAAATTTTAAGAACGAATCTCCCATTCGACTGGGGCTTGACGAAGTTGAACTCAATAAAGATTACATTATCATTCTAAGCAATAATGCTGGATTGTGGGCATATAACCTGGGTGATACGATAAGGTTTGTTTCTCTTGATCCATATCGAGTCATCGTCTCAGGGCGTATTAAACATTTTATTTCAGCTTTCGGGGAGCATGTAATTGGAAAAGAGGTCGAGCAAGCGATGTTAGAAACTTGTCTCAAATACAATGCTGACGTAAGAGAATTTACAGTAGCTCCTCAAGTGAATCCAACAAATGATTCCATGCCTTACCATGAATGGTTTGTCGAGTTTGAAAAAGCACCGGATGATCTGATCGGCTTTTCAAAAGAATTGGACTTAAATCTAAGAAGACAAAATGCATATTACGACGATTTAATTGCTGGTAAAATTCTCAGGCCCCTGATTTTACGCCAATTGCGTCCAGATACATTTAGAAACTATATGAAGGCCCAGGGCAAACTAGGCGGCCAAAATAAAGTGCCCAGGTTAAGCAATGACCGGCAACTCGTGGAGAAATTAGATGTCCAGGACAAGTGATCATTTCAAAATTAATAATTATCAGTTCTTAAAATTAGAATCTTCATTTTTATAATCAGACATGCTGGTCGATTAGGACGATATTGCCATCCGGATCAGTAACCGCAAAACTTGCAGGGCCAGAACCACTTTCGTCTGCTTCATTTTCTATCTTAATGCCTTTGGATTTCAAGTTTTTTTGTATTTGTCTGACATCATCAAAACTATCCAATGAGCCTGCATTTTGATCCCAACCTGGATTAAATGTTAATAAGTTTTGCTCAAACATTCCTTGAAATAATCCGATCAAAGTGTTTTCATTTTTCATAATCAGGTAATTTTGCTTTATATCTCCTGCAAAAACTTGAAAACCAAGATGTTCATAAAACTCTTTTGAAGCATGAATGTTCTTTACGCTAAGACTTACTGAAAATGCTCCTAATTTCATAATTATAATTATTTATTATTATTGTAATTTACTGTTGCTAAATTTATATTATATAACATAAAATTTTAGGAAGACTAGTTAATTTCAAATTTCAATTAATGACTTATTAACTTTTAAAAAAAAGTCGGTGCCGTATGCAGTTGACTACCTTCTTCATTTTGAACGGCATATGAAAATCCTGGATGAATGCAACAAGAACCAAAATTACCTCTCTTGTTAATCGCTATATAGGCAACTTGAAAATCTCGGGATTTTGTTGGATTTATTTTTACAATTCTTTCGATTGCCAATTTGCATGCTTTGGCAGGAGACTTTCCTTGTCTCATGAATTCAGTGATAAGATGAGCTCCACTTGTTCTGATTACCTCTTCGCCCTGTCCAGTTGCTACTACAGCACCGACTTCATTATCAACATACAATCCGCTACCAATAATGGGCGAATCGCCAACGCGCCCTCGCATTTTAAATCCCATCCCACTTGTCGTACATGCACCGGCTAACCGTCCCTTACTATCTAATGCGATTAATCCCATCGTATCGTGATTGAAAGATCCATCTTTAAAAATTCCCGGTGCTGAAGGGCCACTCCCTTTTGTGTTGATTCGAAGTTGAGTTTGTTCAATATTCATTACCGGTGTATATTTTGAATCTTTCAACCATTCTTTATAGGCATCATTGGCAGAGGCCGATAATTTTCCGGATTCTAATTTAAAACCTTGCTCTAAAGCAAATTGTTGGGCACCCGCACCTACGAGTAATACGTGAGGAGTTTCCTCCATCACTTTACGTGCAACTGAGATCGGGTTTTTTATTCTTTCTAATCCCGCAACACCTCCACAATTAAATTGATGATCCATGATACATGCATCGAGGGTAACGATACCATCCCGATCCGGGTTACCTCCTAATCCTACACAACAAGATATTTCATTTTCAATGGATATAGCCCCGGCATGTACTGCATCAAGTGCTGAACCATTCTCTTCTTGTAAGACTTCCCATGCTTTGTTGGCCACCGATACTCCACTATCCCAGGTTGCTACTACAATAGGCTTCTTATTTTTTTTAATACTGAACTGATCGGTACTAAGTAGAACTGGGAGACTTATGGATGAAAGTCTCAGAAAATTACGTCTGGAATGCATATTAAAATGGATTTAGCTCAATTTACAAGTTAATTTAAGGACCGACAACTGGAATCTGTTTTTAAAAACCGAGAGCAGGGATCTTGACTTCTTCTGGCACTTGGCATGAATGGCGCTCACAAGACATCTTTTAATTTTTTGATGTCAATATTACCACCACAGATGATCAGCACCACCGTTTTATTTTTGAATTTTTCCTTTTCACGTAACAGACTAGCAATCGTCACGGCAGCAGAGCCTTCGATTATTTTGCCATGCTCATAGACCATTAATCTTAGGGCACTCTTGATTTCTTCTTCCGATACCAGGATTGAGTGATCTA
>JAJCYJ010000712.1 GCA_029262975.1 Saprospiraceae bacterium | reverse complement strand
TTTCCTCCTTTATAGTGTTCGTGATGTTCTCCTTTTAAATTTAAATGTGGCGCCAATTCGAATTTGAGCACACCGTCTGCTTTTCGCACGGTAAGTGGTGGCATTAGAGCACCTACCATTCCTTTGCCACTTCCGAGAGGGGCGCCCACCTGACCAGCACCGATCCTCTCTGCTAATATGGCTATAAGTTCGGCCTTACGTCTGTCGCCATCTTTCTTTTCCTGAATCCATTCTTTACCCGATCCTGATGCCGTACCGGGTTTTCTGAACCACGAAAGTGTATTGCCCTTTTCATCAAATACAAGCGTGCCACCACATAACATAGTGGTGTGTTCCCCTTGGTATTCTTCAAATTCTGTTCCTTCCAAATAAATCTCTTCGCGCCAGATATATTCCAGGATTATTTGCTGTGGTAATCTTCTCGCTTCACGACCGTATTTATTGGCATCATACAAATCTGCTACAATGAGATCTATATTGCCGGGGATCAATAGAGCTCTTCGATTATCATCCAAAAATCGATAGGCTGCAGCGCGTGACCTAGATATATTGTCAATATCATGAAAGACATCTAACCTAAGTCGTTTATATAAGTTCCTGGGTTCATTTAATTCTTTAGCATCACGCTCGCTTAAGATCTTTCTCTTTACAAATACCTTCAGCATCATATCGTAATAGTCGAATGGATCTATAGGATTAGACAATTCCTCAGCGCGTAATACAGCTAAGGCATAATCTCTGAATGTGACATCTACGGGGGGTAAAAGATCTAATGGTTGTATAGCCGTTCGCTGCATGCGCTCTATTGCAAAGTAGAATGCACTTGGTGCTTTTTTTTCTCTGACCTTCATGTAATGTTCTGAGAAGGACATCAGGATATCGAACATAGCCCCAGTCATCACCTGTGATATCTTATGGGGTCCATCACTGCTGTTGATAGATGCCATCGTGAGATCATTCTGTGCGGTCCTTAAGTAAGGTTCATCGGTAACGGTGCGACCGAACTCTTCTGCAATTGAAGATAGCGCTTTTGCCTTAGACATATCTCCACCGGTCTTTTTCACTAATTCATTTCTAAATGCATTATTGCGCAATATGATTAATATGGCTGTGATATCTCCCATGAATTCGTGAAATGCTCCTGTTTCTACTAAGCTGCTTTCAAAAAAATAAGGGCGTATACCATCAAGTAGAGCGTGTCCAAATTCGTGGTTTATTATATCGGTCGAAAGACATGTGTAGATTTTTTGACCGTCCCTCTCAAAATAGTAGAATTGTAGAGATTTACTTTTTCTGTCATAAAATGCATTTTCACCATAACCAGCATGTGGCACAACAATGAGCCGGTTTCCTTCAAACCCAAATGGTATTGGACGACCTAATCCACGACCATCTTCAAAAAATGCAAGTGCCCTCTGTAGGATAGCCCAAACGTTTACCTGGTGAAATTGAAGGACGCCTGTGTTCGTCCGATCTATTTTTTTACCGTCAGGGTCGAGAAAACACTCATTGGCTTCATCCCATTTAGCCATAGGTACAAGTTGTCCCGAGTCACCGTTATAATCGACAACAGCAAATCTGGCACTGGTTGGCCCATCTGCAAGATTCGGTTCCCACTTGACAAAAAACTTTTTGTCAAAACCAAACTTAGGATCATCTTTAGCAACTAATGGATCTTGTAAGTAAACGTCAAAAGGAATTCTGACGCCCAGTTCTTCTTCCACTGATGAGTTGAGGTACTGGGCAGCAGCATATATTCCGGTTCTGGTATCTTTGGTTGTTATACGACGTTTCCCCATTTATATAAGTTTAAGGCTTTACGATACTGCAGTATAATCGCCTTACGGTTACATTATAAAACGACCACCCTTGAATTAGGATTGAATATGCTCAAATCGAAATGACAATTGTCATGGAATTCAAACTAATAAGGTTTTGCAGTACAATTTCTAAATATACAAAATATTTTATTAGACAAATACAAATTTATACACTGAGTGTTTGGCCGAAAGTCTAATCTTAAAAATATTATTTGATGTGGAAAATGAGAAGAATCATGATAGAAGGGACATGTTGTTTTTATCCTTTGACATTCTTAGAGAACTATGACTGCCGAATACCGATAATCCAGACACTGAAATATAAGTGATCAGCGACACGATTTGCCAACAGTGAGGTCTTTGCAATTATAATTAGTTGTGCGCTCAGTTTTTGATATATCCTTCAAGCACTCTTCCCCAGTTTCGATACGTATTATTATAATCATACTGGCATCTATCTTGTTGCTCAGCTGGCATCCCAATATCACTCAGCAGGCTCGCATGTTCTTTTGGGTTGCTACCATAGATAAGACAGAAGATTGTAAACATCCTCTGTTCGTCGAGCGAATGACTATCCCAAAACTCGGCATCCGTAATATCACTTCCGGCATTCAGGCTGCTGGAAGCATTCATTACATCTGCAGTGGATAAGGCAACTTCGTCTAATTCCCAGATGGATGAAAGAATTGCTGCAAATCCGTCTACGGCATCTTCTTCTTTTCCTAATACAGGAATATCCAAAATATCTACTAGCGCATGACCGACCTCATGATAAAGAACAAACTCTGTTAGGTTTAGAATTGTCTGAGCTATCACTTCAGGATCATCCGAGAATTGTGCAGCGGATAATATCAGGTCATTTTGCATTAAAAATTCATAAGGCATGTTGATTACTCCCTGATAGTATTGAGGACCTTCGATGCCAGAAGCAAAAACGATTTTTATAGGAACCGGAAGTGAGAATAGGTCTTCAAGGTCAGCAACAGCTTCTTCTATGATGCCGCTTTCAGCGAGAAGTAATGCGTATGGTTCAGTCTCCGGGGAAGGCTGATAAAATTCCAGAATAAACGATTCAGCGACTGTATTGTTTATCTGAGAAAAACCAAGAGCAGGTAAAGTCAACAAGATCGAAATGATCACTATACATTTGTAAAACATCTGGTTCAGAATTTTGAGTGATGGCTAAAGATATTCTATTAATTTTAGCAAAGCTAAATCAGTAATTGAAAAGTATTTAAAATACGAACAGATTGGTTTTGCTCATATTTAAATCATGATTTTTATCCGATTTTATAACTATAGAATTAGATTTATTTTGGTAAAAAATCAATATTTACTTATGCATTTCCTCTTCCCAATATTCAGCCTACATCTCCAAGGGCCAGCGGATATGATCGTGTGTACAACACTATCCGCGAATGCTGGCACAAGGGAAATAAAGAAGGAACTGTTTTCCAATTTCCAATAATCATGCGATATAGGCTATTAGACCAATGACAACTCCGACTATACACTGGAAGGTGGATTCGTCAATTGGTTATTAGGCGTTCTTTTTTGTCTTCTACTTTTAGTTCAATATTTTGACACCCGTCATAGAATTGGTGTAATGAAAGAACAGGCGAAAATATCATAATTTTTTCTTGGTTGTCTACTGGTCTGTTGCTGGCTGTCAAATTTGATTAATGGGCAGGTATTAAAACTTTAAGTGCGTGGGCTATAAACTAAGACTTTAGACTACCTGTTTTTTAATTGGAATGAAACAAGAGTTTATCTGTATTGTTATAATTTAAACTCGTTCATTTCTTACGCTGGATGATTCTGATTTTTTTTTTGGAATAATTGTGCATGTAAATATTATATTGGACTATTAGTCATTTTTAGAGTAGCTTGAACAAATAATTCAAGGGCACCTTCGTTGAGATTGAAAAACAAATCTGGTTCAATTAACTCAATTTCCATAAGTACAAATTTTCCATTTATAATTGTTCCATCTACCCGGGCATATAAAATATCTTGATTATAATAATTTAGAATCCTTGAGGCAGTATCAATTATATCCTGGTTTGGAAAGTAAAATTCAAATGTTCCACCGTATTCTGACTGAACTCTGAATTCGTTTGGTTTCGGTTTTTTGATAACTGTATGTATATAATTTTTATTAAAAAATATAATTGAAAGTTCGCCGAAAGATTGAATTTCAGGAATAAATTTCTGAACGAGCAAGTCTCTTTCTAATAGGACATTGCTGTATTGAGATATGAGTTGATCAAACTCATTTTTACTAAATGATGATGTTAGAAAGGCACTTGCAGATATTGCGGGTTTAATGACAATTTTATCCCAGTGTTGAAAATTGGGTAAAATTGATTTAAGAGATGTTCCCTTCTTGAGGAATATTGTAGGTGCAATTTTAAAACCCTGTAGTGCCAAATCTTTAAGATAGAATTTATGTTTATTTATTGAGAGGAGGGATATGGGGTTTAAAACGCGAACATTGCTATTTTCAATTCGATATAACCATTTTGTAAAATCTTCGGGGAATAAATGATAATCCCATATTGATCTAATAATTAACAAGTCATAATGATCCCAAACGACATCCTGATCATTCCAGACTACTGCCCTGGCATTTATTCCTCTCTCGGAGAAAAGTGAAAGCAAAGGTTGTTCACTATGGATTAATTCAGGAATGCGGTTACAAGTAACAATGCCAAGATTCATGTATTTGTTTTACGCTAAGCTAGAGTTTGGCAATATGAATTAAATGTTGCACATGAACAATATTGCGTACAATAATATGGTAAAATAGATAAGAAAAAGATGATGGTAAAATGAGTATTGTATGCTAATAAATGTTAATTTGATTGACTAAAATCAATGCAAATGGATACTAAAAAAGTTTTGATTGGTACTGCGGCAGGTACAATTACCAGCTTTATTGCAGGTTTCTTGATTTTTGGATTTGCACTCAAAGACTGGATGACAGAAAACCTGGCAAGTAAAGAACCGCCGGAGTTTCATTGGGTCATCATTAGTCACGTTTTATTTGCCTTTTTGGTGACATACATCTTCATCAAATGGGCAGGTATAAGTACACTTACTGCAGGTCTCAAAGCGGGAGCACTTATTGGTTTTTTTGTATGTCTGGGCTACAATTTTGTTAACCTTGGTTCTACTGAATTATTTACAGGTGGAATCTCGGCGGCCATAATTGATGCATTGGGAGGCACAATTATTTGGGCCGCTGGCGGTGCAGGAGTAGGCTGGGCACTCGGTAAATCCAATTAACTCGTTCTCAGCACCTTATTACTCAAGAACTGATTTTTAATTTAAGATTTTCTGATAGGTTTTAATGTTCATTTATTGCTATTGAATTCGGCAAACTATCAGACTATATCAGAATTCTGAAATGACAATCATTTCTGTAGAATGTCCATTTGTCTTGATGAAGTAATTCTTAAATCTTGTCCGTTACACTATATCATCAGGCCGATCGGGAGAATGATGTCAATTCGATATAGCATCTTATTCTGCGATCAATTTTAGTATCTTAGCATACATTAGACACATC
>JAJCYJ010000711.1 GCA_029262975.1 Saprospiraceae bacterium | reverse complement strand
GTCTAAATTTAAAAAGTGGGTATGGTCAGCATCAGTAATCTTGCCTATGGCTACTGGGTATTTCCGATACCGCGCTGGAAAGCATTTTCCTTCAGATGTTATTGTGGGTTATGGTGTCGGTGCACTTATTGGATTTATAATACCTGAAATACACAGAATAAAAAATTCTGATACTAAGGATAGCATGCTCAAAATTTATTCTTCAGGTCAGGGCATATCAATTGCTGTCAATCTTAATTAAAAATGTCTCCTCTAAACACTAATTCTTATGTTCATTTTTATAATGAGCATATAATAAATCTTCGGCAAAATCATTAGTGAGATCCCGGACTACTGTATGTACATGATTGGCATTATTTTGAATATTATCATATTCAATCAGAAGCATGGGGCCTTGAATTCTATAATAATGACCTTTTCCTTTTGTGAGACTTCCTGCCCAGGCGAAAAATAAGTTTTCAAATCCCGCATCTATTATCTTTTGAAATAGAACGGACGAGAATCCAAATTCATAGTTGTCAACGTATATTTTGAGTAGTTTTAATAAAACGGTTTGCTGTGGCTCATCCAATTCATCATATGAGATGCCTTTTGGTTCAAGGTTAGTTGCCTTTCTATCATTACCTGTTAAAATTTCCCTCGGAGCAGAATCAGAAAACCGAGCTATTTTCAATTGTTTTTGTGAGAGCATATTTATAAGTTGAAATCCGAGATCTGTTTCTTTTTTCAATACTTCCTTGCCATTTTGCTCCTTTACTTTGACGATACCTGGATTGGATCCAAAGAATGAAGGAGTGGCTGAAACTATTTGTCCTCTGTTGATTGTAAAATTAAGTGATATATGATGTCCTTCAAATCTCCATCCCCAATATCCTTCAGCCGATGGTGTCCCGAATATGCAAAAATGATAGTTTAATGGATCACGCATATCACTTCCATCAGGCATTTTGAATCTGTTTTGCTCAATAATTATGAGTACTTTTTCTAATTCCATTATTTCATTTGTCTTGCGATACCCCTCCTCGCTGATGGATGCTTTTAAAAGATTCAAGGCAGCTTGTTTGTTACTTTGATCAAAGTCATGAAATGTGGGTCCTTTTCTGGCAATTGGTACATAGTTCATATTAAATCGCTCGTTACCCTCTAATTTGAACAGGGTTCGTGATTTTAATTCAGGACTTAATCCATTTAGAAATAAATTTGCCTTTTGTGTTAGATTTTGTCCTATTGTCTGGTACGAGACGATCATAAACAGCAGGAGGAAGAGACTTCTAATATTCATTGTAAAAAGTTGAAAGAAATTTTAATTGCTCGATACACCTACTGCACTGTATAGATTTTCGGGGTGATATATAAGACCATTCTTAATCGTAAGTACAGTATTTCTTACCGTACTTATATCTTCAATTGGGTTTCCGCTTATGAGAACCATGTCTGCAAGTTTTCCAATTTCGAGGCTGCCAAGCTGATCAGCCCGTCCTGCAATTTTCGCAGATTCTATAGTAGCTAATTGCAGCACTTCTGATGAGGTGATGCCTGCAGCGACATATAACTCAAGTTCTCGATGATAGGCAAACCCAGCCAGATTATCTGTGCCCGGAACAATTCTGACTCCTCTTTTATGTAACTCCTTGATCATATCCATCATACGACTATAGGATTGCAAATATTTTTGATGCATACCTGGCGGACGTGCAAATCCGCCTGTGTAATATTGCCTTCTGTTAGATAAAGGTAGCCGGTGAACGATATCTTTATATGTGGGACTTGCTTCTCCAGTTACGGACTTAAAGCCCCATTCAAATATAGCCATTGTAGGGTCTATAATTATGTCCTCCTTTTTAAGTAAGTCCACAAAATCTGTGAATGCCGTGCTCTCAAAATCAAAAGAATGAGCTTGTTCGCCAACAGCGGAAAAACGCGTCATATTTCTTGTATCCAGGGTGTCGCCATAGAAGTTTAGAAAGAGCATATTGGTATGCTGAATTTCATCATATCCCTCCTCGATTGCTTGTGTCGCTGTCATAAAGGCAGGGATATGTCCAGAGACAACCATATTATAGCTATGCGCTCGCTCGGCCAATGGCTTGACCCATTCGGGCTTTATCGAACTATATAATTTGATCTGCTTTATACCTGCCGAATTAAATTCATCAATCCATGCCAATCCCTGGTCTACATCGTCTATTCCTTTATCTCTTGTAAATGGACCATTCCCATCAATGAATCCACACATTCCAACTATTCTCGGGCCAATTTTCTTATTACTTTCAAAATCTTCACGGAGTTCTTTTTTATCGGTGATATAATTAGTTTGAACAGCCATATCTCTCACAGAAGTTACGCCACCTGCAATATGCAGGATGCCATCATCTTTGCCGACATGAACATGCATATCAAAAAAACCTGGCAATAAAGTCTTTCCGGCGCCATTAATAATCCTTTCTGTGCCCGAAAGTTGTATGGAATGGGCAGCACCTATTTTTACAATTTTATTTCCTTCAAATACAAGAGTCTGGTTTGAATCTACTATTCCGGTTATCGAATTAAATATGCTGACATTGGTTATAGCTACTATTCCGTTAGGAATGTCTGTTGTTTTATCAGCAATAGAATGATAATATTCGTCTTCATGGGCGACCTGAAGTGAAACTAGCGTATCCTTTAATTCTTCATATCCACTTCGTATACACGTAATGCCCCTCGAAGACGAAACTACAGCAAAGAGTTTTTGATCTCCATCAATCCAGTAAAAGGAAGGTCCATAGGAGACACCGTTTATTCCGTATAAGGTTAGCTCCTTGTCAGCGACCTTTAATGATTTCTTGATACTTATCTGTATCGTACCATAGGGCAAAAGATTCAATGACTCATCTGGAGATGAATTAAGTAATTTTATCAATATTTCTTTTCCTCCTATAGTTCCATTTATAGGATAGTAATACTGATTTTTAAAGACATCCTGACCTGAATCTGAAGCGCTTGACCACCTTGCGATCTTACCCTTAGCCTGAAATTTTTCATGGACCTGATTCTTGGTGTAATCGTGTCCTGTTATGGTTATGGACTGAAGTTGTTCATCTTCGGTCAGTGCTATAACCTCTGTCAGTGATGGACCTCTACCGCGATCATTAAAAGTATAGGAATAAACATTTTCGCCGGACTTATTTATCCAACTTTGTTGAGTCCCGGCTTCCCGGCTTCCCATGAAAACTGAATAATTCAATGTATCTGTCTCCGTTGCTAATAAAAATTGAGATGTCAGACAAATCAATAGAAGGGGCACAAAAAAGGGTCTTAAATGGCACATGGTCACAATTGAATTTAATTAGTTCAAGAGTTTCTAAAGATAAACAAAGGATTGAGATTTGAACATGAATTCATGGCGTATATCAGCTAAAAAGAATATGTCTAAAACGGATGCATTTCATCATTGGGAATTCAAATTTTTTAATATAATACGTCCCCTTGGTGAAATACTATAACCCACTTTGTGACTCTCTGTAAGACCAAGTGCTTTCAATTTTCTAATATTAAGTTTTAGCCAAGCTTTTTCAAAACCAAGTTGAGCTGCAAGAAATTGTGCTTTTAATTGCGGATTCGAAGCTATAAGTTTGAGCGTTGCAAATGTCCAATCCCCATATTTACTAAAGCGATTCATCTGATCGAGTTTTCGTTTTATTGCATTAATTTCTTCACTATTAATATCAATATCTTGTCTTAGTTTAATCCTTGGGTCTGGCGAATGGTACTTTACTTCTATTCTAAAAATCTGTCCTTGTGCACGAGTATCCAGAATATTCAGAAGTTCATTCAAATTTTTCGATCCTGATGATTTTGCCTCTTCGTTAGAAATATCTCCTCTTTCAATTTCCGTAATTGAAAGAATTTCAATCTGACCAACTGATGTTTTAATTAATGATCCTTTTCTGACACGGGCACTTTTCCACTTTCTGAATGCCAGCGAAACTAACCCTGATTTTATCCCGTATAGTTGAGCTTGTTTAAAGAGCATCTTAAGGCTTATTAAAAGAATATATCCTTATATATTAATATTTTGTGAAAGCCCCTTAATTCTGGTTCTACTCTCTTTGCAGTAGGCAGAACATAATTGAATTTAACTCTTGACATTCGTTCATTTTTTTCAATCGCAAAATGAAGGAGTGCTCTTCGACAAAGTTGAAGTCTGAGTGCCAGAGCACTCTGAAGCAACTGAACCCGATAGGGAGACGAGCAATTCTTCCTTTGAGCTGAGCTACTAGCCTCTTCGAGGTTCGCTATGCCAGATGTCCACCCGGACTTCTGATCACGCCAAGTGCGTGATTGCGCTTCGCTCATCCCAACGCTTCTTTGATCCTTCATATACTAGGATCTCTCACTTTCAAATTGAAATGATCGTATTTTCATAGTTTAAGAAAGACATTAGTACCCACTTCAAAAAGACTAGGAGCCTTAATTTTTCATTTTTTATTCAGAAGTCGCTTTTTACAGCACATGGAATAGAATCATATTCCGCTTGAAATCAGAGCAAAAAGTATTTCAAATCATACACTGATTTGAGTAGCAAGTGGACCTGCAAAAGGATTAAGTACAATGCAATGAAATGATTCCGAGTGTATGATTTGAATTATTGAAGGAAAATCAAACCTACCAGGTATTTGCGTTGAGATCTTGAATGGCCCTCAGAATATCTCTTCTGCTAATTTGGCCAACTAATTTTCCGTCATCATCCATGACTAAGAGACGTTTGTATCTAGATTGAACAAAAATATTAGCTACATCCACAATATCGTCATGAATAGAGATAGATTTCATGACATTTGTCATGTATGTGCTGACGGTATCTTTTTCGACAGGTTGGTTATAATATGCACTACTTACGAGCATATTCAGACAATCCT
>JAJCYJ010000710.1 GCA_029262975.1 Saprospiraceae bacterium | reverse complement strand
ATCGAACCTATTAGCCGGTTCTATGAAATATTTTTCTTTTTGATAAATAACATAACCATACATGTAGTCCCTATCTATTGTCAGTCTGACCTGACTTGAAGCATCTCCCTCGATATATCCTAAATATGGAATGGCAAGGTCGTCTTGCTTTATATTACGAGGTTCGGATGTGCTGATCAGATAGTTGTCCGCCAATAAATTTGCAGGAGACAAGATTGCAAAAACGCTTCGATCTTTATCCAGACTTATATTGACCATGTTTGGCCCATTACTTTTCTTATTATCGCCTTGATATGATTGCAGCCAATAAGATTGAAATAATTCGTCAAGTTCTTTTGAAGATGAAGAGGTAAGTGTCGGTTCAATTTGAATATCCTGTGCCTTTGACTGTTCAAAAGCAAGGACAGAAATAATCACTAATACCCATAGTGATCTTAAGTGAAGTATACTACACATGTTATCAATTCTCAGGTTATATGGGCTTTGCAGTAGAGTCTGGACTATAAATTGAGTCCACAGAATCGGTGGCGCTCATAGTGACTACTATACGTAACAGCTTAATGTGAAATATGCTGGAATAGCACATCCAATAGAGCGAAAAGCATTTATTAAAAGCAAATACAAAATTTACTTCTTATTTCGTCTTTTCTTAAAAATCTGTAACGGAAGTCAGTCACGACTTTGAGAAACCCCCAATCATCCGTGTTGCTTACTAAATATCACAATACATGCCAAATCGACACGATTGTGCTAAGGATTCCCGTTATAGCGTCTACTTGACATTATTTGATAAGCAACTAAAAATTCACTTGAGAAAGCTCTTAAAAATCATTTAACACTTCGATAGGATGATATGTCTTCAATTGTGAATATATTACATTTTTATATATGTTTAATCTGCTGACAATTGAATAAAACGACACAAATATTAGTTCTTGTGGCAGGTCTGTGTTTTACTCTTGTTATGGGTATGGCTCAAAGTTTTAACGCAGACTTCATTCGCTATTTAGATGAAAACGGTACAACATATAAAGACTATACTAAGGTGCAATCACTCGGCATGAAAAGCTGGCATTATATTAAAAAAGATAAATTGCCGGAAAACGAATACATTTTCATCTCTCCGAGTGAATATAAAATCGTCCCACTTATAGATGAAAAGTATAATCAAATTTTATTTAACTCGGGCAGCTTTTCATTGATCAAAGAAGATACTTTGAGAGAAGAATTAATCATTAAGGATGACTTATATATATTTCAAAATGACATAGAATCGGATAATGACGGTAATTATGGCTGTTTCGCAAAACCCAAAGGATTCAGATACTTAAACTATGTCTGGGTGTTTCCAAAAAACCTTGAAGTTGTTTCCTATGAAAGCAATAGAGACGGAACATGGCGTCTGGATAACAACACGCTTTCTTATATAGGTAATAGTGTGAACAATGTGTTATTTAAAATTGCGTATAAAGTTTCTGAAGAACTACCCCTTCACCTGACTAATAGAGACGTTGTTCTGAAAGACACAGTCAATGTAACTAATAAAGCCATCACAATAAGTATTTGGGATGATAGCCAGATAGATAATGATGTCATATCTATAAAGATAAATGACGAATGGATTGTTAAATATTTGGAAGCAAAAAAAGAAAGAATAAAATTTAAATATTTCCTGACCAAGCCGGAGAATTACATCATACTTAGAGCTGATAATATAGGCACAATTCCACCTAATACTACGGCAATCAATATAGATGACGGAAAAAACTCCCGCACGATTGTTCTTAATTCCGACATGGGTATGAGTGAAGCAATAAGGATTAATCTCAATACCGAATAAATACTAAGTAATTGGCCCGTATCTTGGTCCAGAACACAATTCATTATTCTAATGTCTTTTCGGATCCTATTAATAATTGCTAGTTGTATATCATATTCTTCTTGTACAATACATGAAGCAAGCCCTACACCCAACGTGATTTTAATATTTGCCGATGATCTGGGATATGGAGAATTGGGGGCGTATGGTCAGGAAAAAATTGAAACACCTAACCTGGATAAGTTAGCTTCTGAAGGAATGCGTATGACTCAATTTTATACAGGTTCGCCCGTTTGTGCTCCATCGAGATGTATTCTTCTCACAGGTATGCATTCAGGGCATGCCGTTATCAGGGGAAATGACGAAGCGGGCTATCGAGGCGACGTTTGGAATTTCCTGGCCATGGCTGCAGATCCATATCTGGAAGGGCAAGCTCCTATGCCCGATTCGACGATTACCTTTCCGATGCGCTTTCAACAATACGGATACAAAACAGGAATGGGTGGTAAATGGGGTCTTGGCCATCCTCTTTCAGAAAGCACGCCTAATAAGAAAGGCTTCGATTATTTTTATGGCTATAATTGCCAGAGGCAAGCCCACACATTAACACCCTTGCATTTATGGGAGAACGATAAAAAAGTATTACTTAATAATGACACCATCATCACACACACAGATCTTCCGGCTGGGGCGGATTCATTAAATATAGATTCTTACGAATATCTCAACCAACCTGATTATGCTCCTGTTCTCATAGCCGATAAAATGCTTGATTTTGTCCGAGCGAACAAAGATTCTGCATTCTTTCTTTATTGGGCCACTCCACTTCCGCATGTACCTCTTCAGGCTCCCAAAAAATGGATCGATCATTATATTAATAAATTTGGAGAAGAGCCTCCATATACTGGTAAAGGTGGTGGCTATTTCCCAGCTCGTTATCCCCGGGCGACCTACGCTGCCATGATTAGTCATATGGACGAAAATATTGGAAGAATGATGGTGCTCCTGGAAGAACTTGACTTAGTCGACAATACGATAATCTTGTTTACCTCCGATAATGGCCCCACTTATGTTGCAGGAACAGATTCGCCATGGTTTAGAAGTGCCGGACCTTTCAAGTCAGAAAGAGGATGGGGTAAAGGGTATCTGAGAGAAGGAGGCATCAGGGTACCATTTATAGCACGATGGCCCGGCCACATACCTGCTAACTCAGTTTCTGATCATATTTCATCTTCTCAAGACATAATGCCTACTATTTTTGACTTTTGTAATCTTTCTCTTGATTTAAAACATGATGGAATCAGTATGGCCCCTGCTTTACTTAACCAGGGAGGTCAGCGAAATCATGATTATCTATATTGGGAATTTCCCGAATCTGGAGGCCAGCGTGCCCTTCGATGGGGTCCATGGAAAGCGTATAATGAAAAATTGAAATCAGGAGATACGACAATCCAATTGTATAACCTTCAGACCGATATTCAAGAACAACATGATATCTCAGGAGCGCATCCTGACAAAATTTCTTTTGTGCGCGAAATATTTAAAAGAGAACACATTCCTTCCAACAATCCAAGATGGCGTTATGATGTCATAGATGGAACACCTGCGATTGACTCACATAAAGAGCAAAGCAATAACCTAAATTGAAGATTGGGTAGGTCCGGAATAAATATTTTGGAACTCGCTTACAGTTGTTTTATCTATTTAAATATCCTAAGACTTTACTGGCTTCAGTTTGAATTCATTCCATATCTTCGGCGCCATACAAAAAGAAATTTCACCATGATTAAATTTCACTTTCACATAATTGTGTTATTGACTACATTATTTATCCTTTCGTCAGCCTGTAAAACGAATCGCTCTGCCGATACTGAGCAACTCGAAGTACCTGCACAAATGTCCAATACGACTTCAGAATGGATTGTATTGTTTGATGGCAAATCCTTCGATGGATGGCATAGTTATAATAAAGGTACTGTTGGACCAGCCTGGCAGATTGCTGATGGTGCCATGTATTTAGACAAAAGCAAAGGTGAAGGAGGAGATTTGATAACAGATGAAGAATATGAAAATTTCGAATTTACATTGGAGTGGAAAATTTCGGATTGTGGCAACAGCGGGATATTCTTTAACGTGGTAGAATCAGATCAATATCAAACCCCTTATCTAACGGGTCCAGAATTGCAAGTCCTCGATAACAAATGTCACCCCGATGCCAAGATAGACACACATAGAGCCGGAGATTTGTACGATATGATTGAAACATCCGTAAATAATGTAAAACCCGCAGGAGAATGGAATTCTATTAGAATAAGGTCTGATAATGGCAAAATGACATTTTCACAAAATGATGAAGTGGTTGTTCAGTTTACCATGCATAATGACGAATGGAGAAAAATGGTTGCCAACAGTAAATTTAAAACGATGCCTGGCTTTGGGAAAGCGAGCAAAGGTCGACTAGGTCTTCAGGATCATGGTGATATGGTCTGGTTTCGCAATATTAAAATTAAGTCTATATAGCAGGCAAAAAGTCGAATATTTTGCTGTCCTCTTTTTAATTCCGACCTTAGCCGCAGTGAAAGATAGTATAGCCAACGTATTAGCAAGAAAGACCGTAGAAGGGGTACATAGGTTCTTGGATGTGAGGATGGGCATATTGGGTGCACTCTCTATGGGATTAATTGTTTATTTTATCAATAGTGACCACGGCATGATCGCAGGTGCTATCGCTGCATTAAAGCAAGGATTATATACATTTTTCTTTGGCGCTTTATTTGTTAAAATGGCTGAAAATATTGCTTTACATTTTTCAAGTATATTAAAGGCCGTAATTATCGGGGGGGTCGCTCCTGCACTTTTGACAAGCGCTTTGACATATGTATTACACGCTATCAAAGGGACCCCGGAACCATTCAATTCTACATTGCCTACTATGGTTTTGAGCATCATCAGTTTTAGTATATGGGCATACCTCAAACATCGATCTGCCTTTAATTCAAAACATGACAGCTAAGACCATCTCCTCAGAACTCTGGTATCAGAACACCGAGGTAACAAAAATCAGAGAATATAATATCACATCTAAAATTGGTTCCAATCCAGGCAAACCATGGATAGTTTTGCTGCATGGCTTTCCAACGTGCAGTTACGACTGGTATAAGATGTGGCCTAAACTTGAACAGGATTATCAATTATTTGCCTTTGATTTTCTTGGGTTTGGAAAATCTGATAAACCTTATCCACATCGCTATTCGATCATTGAGCAAGCCGAAATAACTCTGGCTCTATTGGCACAGCACGAAATATCTTCCTGTTATATTATCGCTCACGACTATGCTGTCAGTGTAACACAAGAAATGATTAGCAGAGTCCAGGATAATCGATGTAACCTCCACATAAAAAAAATAATTCTATTGAACGGGGGGCTTTTCCCTGAAATGCATCGCGCCCGGCCCATCCAAAAAATGCTATTAGGAAGATTTGGAAGGATCGTAAATGCGTTGATAACAAAAAATTCTCTCCGGAAAAATCTCGATCAAGTTTTTGGTCCGGATACAAAATTAGAAGCAAGAGAAATCGATGAATTGTGGCGTCTGATAAATTTTAATAATGGCAAAAGAGTCTTCCATCTGCTGATTAAATATATCCTTGACAGACGGGAACATAGGGATAGATGGGTGACCCATATGCAGGAGACAAGTATCCCCATAAAGCTGATAAATGGACCGACAGATCCTGTCTCTGGTAGACATCTGGTAGAAAGATACATTGAGTTAATGCCTGATCCAGATACGGTTATTCTTGAAGGCATAGGACACTATCCAAATTTGGAAGCAGCTGATACCGTATCAGCTCACACGATTTCCTTCTTCCAATAAATCGTATTTTTTCATCTTTATGTCTGAATAATATGGAGGATAAATCTTTTCTACGGCTGACCCCTGTTTTATGGAAACATAAAAACCTGATTATTGGGACCGTATTATTAGCCGGTCTGCTTACAAGTCTTGTGATGTTATTAAAACCGAACTACTATCGTTCTTACACCACCTTTTATCCTGTAAATAGTGCATTATTAGAACCGTCAGTCCAAATAAACGAACGAGCTCTAGACTATTATGGTGACGACCGGGATGTCGACAGACTGCTTACCATGTCTCATTCAACAGATATTGCAAATAGGATTATAAGTGAGCATAACCTGGCAGATCATTATGGGATCAACATTAATAATGCCAAGGGGAAAATCGCACTATTAAAAGAATTTAAGAAACTCTATCAAGTTCAAAAAACAGAATTTGACGCTATAGAACTTTCGATTGAAGATAAAGAGCCCGAAATGGCGACCAAGCTTGTGACAGCCATTACAACCTATGTAGACCAAAAGGCCACTGATATTGTACAAGGTTCAAAACATCGGTTGCTCAATAATCTCAAGAATACATACGCATCGAATAGTGAGTTTTTGTCTAAAATATCGGACAGTCTAGGGGTTGCAAGACAAGAATATGGTATTTATAATACGGTATCTCAGGCAGAAGCTCTTGCAACAATGGAAGTAAATTCGCCTGGAAATCGTACCCTGAAGAAGATCATTGAAAATTATAGTGCCGGTATATCAATAGTAACAAACCTGGAGGCCTTACAAGAAGAATTGAATGAAGGATTAGCCCAAAATGGTCTGCAAATTCAACAATTAGAATCTTCAATTGCATCAAATACTTCGTCTATTCATATTATGGAACAGGCATCTGTTCCCATTGAAAAGTCAAGACCTAAAAGATCCCTATATGTGATTGGGTCAATGCTTATAACTTGCTTTTTTGTGATGGCCATTATACTTATTAGAGAAAATATCAGGTCTCTAAATACAGAATAAGTCGAAGATGGATGCTTTGCGCTGGCCCATACCAGAATCTTACCTTCAAGATCGTTTCATAATAGCAATTTCGTTACTTTTAATTGTCTCAATTTGTTTTGGTTTTGCTTTTGATCTACCTTGGATAGGATTAATAATTCCCACAATTGTTATAGGAGGATATTTGCTCCTATTCCATCTTCATTGGGTCTATAGAATATTATTTCTCCTCATTCCATTCTCCATGGAATTAGAATTGCCTGGAGGTTTGGGTACAGATATTCCAGGAGAACCTCTCTTATGGGTTATGAGTGCTGTAACACTTTTTTTAATTTTGATAAAAGGTCTTCCCAGCCTTGCATGCAATACTATATCCATGCTATTATTTGCTCACTTAACGTGGATTTTATGTGCGAGTATTTTTGCAATTTATCCTGTTATAGCTTTTAAATATTCGGCTGCTAAACTCTGGTACATACTTCCTTTTTACCTACTTCCTTTTTACCTTATCAGAAATATAATATCGCTCAGAATTATTCTTAAATATTTCGCTCTTGGCACTTTAGTAGCTTCAATTTATTTCTTTATTCAGCATGCCTCTATGGACTTAAGTTATTTGTCCAGAACTAATGCTGGCCAGCCTATCTGGCGTAATCATGTTAACTATGCCTGCACACTTGTGCTTAACCTGCCTATACTCTGGTACCTGTATCGATCTTCGAGTCATCCAGACAGATGGATGTATGTCATGTGGTCATTACTACTTTGGATATTTATTTATTTCGCCTTCACGCGCATCGCATATCTGGCTATAATTGTCTCAATCATCTATGTTTTCGTTTTGAAGTGGAGAATTACAAAACTTACAATTGGGCTTTCATTAATATCCATACTAATACTCGTGGCTTGGCTCTTCCAACACAATCAGTATGTGCATTTGGCCCCTCAATATGACAAAACTATAATGCAAATCGACTTTGAAAATAAAATTTCCGCCACAGCTCAAGGTCGAGATATCTCCACAATGGAAAGATTACATCGCTGGGTGGCAGGTGCTAATATGATCCAGGATAGGCCATTGTCAGGATTTGGTCCAGCCAACTTTTACAGAACATATCGTCCCTATACTATTTATAGTTTTGAAACGTATGTTAGCCACAATCCAGAGCATTCAGGAATTCATAATTATTTTCTAATGCTATTAGTCGAACAAGGTTATATAGGGCTATCAATTTTTTTATTAATTATATTTATAACGATGATAAAAATCGAAAAAGCTTATCACCTTCATCGAGAAATGGTCTATAAAGATCTTTTCATGATGGCTGGATGTATTCTTGTCATGATAATTACCATAAATGCCGTAAATGATATGATTGAAGTTATTAAAATTGGGGGTGTTTTCTTTTTGATATTATATGTCGTGGAAAGTCGTTTGTCCAATCATAAACAATTAAATAAGTAGCCTTGAATAGATCAAGATGTGCATCCACAATTTTGGCTAATTGTGATTATATAAAACTGCCTTTTCTAATATATGTGAACTGTACTATTTATTTATAAACTTGCTGAAACATCATTATGTCGTCGGTCCCGATAATTGATATATCTTCATTAATAGACAATCCTGACAAAGAACACCCTGCCGTTGACTTAATAAAGAAAGCATGTATTGACCATGGTTTCTTTTACATAGCAGGCCATCAAATCTCCGTCACCCTGCAAGAAAATTTAGAAAATATTTCGAAGCAATTCTTCCATCTACCACTAGAGCAAAAGATGTCAATTGAAATGAAAAATGCTGGACCTGCCTGGCGGGGATATTTTCCTTTAGGTGGTGAACTAACATCTGGCAAACCAGATATGAAAGAAGGCTTATACTTTGGCATCAATCACGACCTAAATCATCCTAAAGTCAAAAAAAGAATTGTGATGCATGGTCAAAATCAGTACCCGGTT
>JAJCYJ010000709.1 GCA_029262975.1 Saprospiraceae bacterium | reverse complement strand
CCAATTTTGCCTTGTGAAATCCAGGCTGAATTAGTCTGCGTTGTCGCAACCAATATTCGCCATTGGCAGTAAGCAAACCAAGACCCACGTATTTACCCAGCGACTCTGTCTGAATCTCTGATTTAATATAATTTTTATTGTTGCGTTGTAATATATGCTGCGCTATTTTTGGCTCAATTGTCATGACTATTTTTCGTCCGCCGATGATGCGCGTATAGTAAGTATTACCATATTTTTTCAGCGCCTCATCAATAACCGGGATGGGATTCCTTACAAAGCTGAAGGCTCTTTTATATGACTCAATTGCGGGTACTGTCTTAATCTCTCTCATGAAATGATAATTGTAATTAGATTTGAACAAACCGACTTCTAAAAGTTACCATTTATGAAGTCGAATACCAACTTTTATAATTAAATCCTGAAGGTATAGGAATATTTTAACTGTATCGAGCGCTGGTTGGTCTCAGGAAGCGTTGGGCTCTCGCGAAAGCGGTCACTGTTAAGATCGTCATTATAAACAATATATAAATCATTTCCCTCCGAGGGATTATAACGCAATCGGACATTACCTAAAAAAGTCTTGCTCTGATTATTGTATTGAATGAGTGTGGAAAGAGACAACTTTGTATTGAACATAAATAACGACTTCAACCGGATCAGGTGAAAATTCAGTATCTGATCTCGTTGATCAAATGAAGCCCGATTATATTCGTATGCCGCTGTCAATTCTATTGAAGGAGAAACATTATAAATTGGTTGAAATGAAATGCTCGTTCTTGTACCATCATAGAATGCACCATATGTAGCTTCACCCATCCATGAAAATGATCCGGTCATGGGCGAAGAAAATTCCAATCCATAAGACATGAATTTATATTCTCCAACCGGTACAATTACATCATCAGATAATTCAAAGTCTTCAAAAAGATTTTCTATCTGTGGTCTCAATCTACCTTCTACTTTCCAACCGTCCTTTAATTGAATTTCCCATCCGACGCGCCAACCTACAGATTCGATCTTATCCGTTTCGTTATTCCAGTGAATTGTGCCACCAGATTGAAAACCATGGTAAAATATTTTAGAACCAGATCCCTGAAACCAATTATACGCTGTTCTATTGCCAAAGCGTGTGTAATTATCTCTTTGCTGAAAGCCCATTCCAGGATGAAAATCTTCACCTGCCCTCGATATACTTGTGCCATGACTAAATCCTCGGGTACGCTGTGTACTAAAACTCAACCAATACTTTGACGATGCAGGGTCAAAAAATTTATTCTCAATATCACTATCGAATGTTTGCGCATATTTCAGCGATAATTGGTGTTCATCAAAAACTTCGATTACCGCATCCAAACCATAATTAAGGTTGTAATTACCTTTAAAGTCTGTCCTGTGCGTGAACAACATACCCACATCAGAACGGTCGTTGATTACATCTCTCTTCACTCGAATGACCGAAAGATTTTCACCTCTCAATTCGCGCTCATTCGCAGTTTGCATACTGATCAATCCAACGTCCCAGGCACCGGTACGGCCTACCACCCTGGCACCACCTATGATACTTTGTATTTCACCGTCGTTTATGCCAATGCGCCGACTGTAAAATAGTTGATCTCTTCGACCAAAACTGAAATTAAAAACACCAGAGCGTTCCTGGAAGAACAATCGTTTTTCAGGAAAGAATAATGAAAACCTCGTTAGGTTTACCTGTTGATCATCTGCTTCTACCTGTGCAAAATCTGTATTGACACTGAGATCAAGCGTCCAGCTTTTGCTGAGTCCCAACTTGATGTCACCCCCTATTTGACGAATCGATTGATTATCGGTGATATAAGACGATTCATCTTCTGTTATAGAATTTATTTTTGAAAACCCACCGAGGACATAGGGAGTGATATAAAAAGGCCGCTTTCTCTTAACTCCTTTGAATAAAATGTCCTGAGCCATCGAAGGCCTCCAGGCACTAAATTCTCCAAAATCGGGAGGGATCAATGGATACATGTTTACTTCATTGGTCCGTGGAATATACCTGAAGGTGATAAAACCCATGGTTACATCTCCATTTATATCCTCAAAACCAAGACTTGTGAAAGGAACTCTTATCTCAGCAAACCAGCCTTCATCAGACCGCTGAACCTTGACATCCCAAAACGCATTCCAACTTATATTTAATGGATTTCCCCCAAGAGCATCCCGAGAAATAGCTCCATCCCATCTGATACCTGTCGGTGTCGTAAAGAAAGCTAACGCATTCTCGTTATCATTATAGGAGTCTAATATCATCCCAAAAAACTGAGTAGATCCTGAAATGCCATCTCGTTTCTTGGTATTAGCCATAATATCGTGCCCCGCAGTATCATAAAGACGGCCGGTCAAATAGACATAGTCTTTGTCATATGCCACTCTAACTTCTGACAACTGGCTGGGTTTATCGCCCATATTGGGCAGTTGCATTTGTAAAGCAAGGATAGGGATATCGCCCCATTCTTCATCGGTAACCCAACCGTCAAAAGTGATTGGCTTGCTAAGCAGTCTGGCTTCGTAAATATCATCCAGAGCTGACAATGAATGTACCCAAAGAAGAAGTACGAGAGGAAATAATTTCATTAGGGAGGCAAAGTTATAATTAGTTGTGGATACAAGTTTATAAGTAGGTGTTAACATTGGTAAATATGATTTCATATTTGATAATCACTAGTACCAATTGAAATATCTTCCAACCATATTTACGTAAATTTGACGGTCGTCATTAATTTTAGTCCGTTCTTGGTCAACGGACATTAAAGAATATGTACATGTCTGAGGTAGTATATCGTCCTATTAAACGGCTCTTGGTAGCCAATCGAGGTGAAATAGCCATCCGAATTTTTCGTGCCGCGTCCGAAATAAATATTCAGACCGTCGCTATTTATACCAACGAAGATCGTTACTCATTGCACCGGTATAAAGCCGATGAAGCCTATCAAATAGGGCCGAACGATGAGCCATTAAAACCCTATCTGGATATTGGGGCAATAATTGAGTTGGCTAAAGAAAACAGTATAGATGCGATTCATCCTGGTTATGGCTTTCTTTCTGAAAATGAAGAATTTGCCCAAGCTTGCATCGATGCTGATATCATATGGATAGGGCCGTCACCAGAAGTAATGAGTAAACTGGGTGATAAGATTTCTGCAAAAAGGGTAGCTATCGCAGCCCATGTGCCTATTGTCCAGGCCAGTGCGTCATCCCTCGAAGATATTGCAGATCTAAAATCTGAAGCTAATCGCATAGGATATCCAGTGATGCTAAAAGCAGCTACAGGAGGAGGCGGTCGAGGTATGCGTGTAGTCAAGGCAGAATCAGACCTGGCTAAAGCATACATGGAAGCATCTGGAGAAGCTAAGACTGCATTTGGAGACCCATCAGTCTTTGTTGAAAAATTTGTGGATAATCCAAAACACCTGGAAGTTCAGATTCTTGGAGATCACCATGGCAATATTGTCCATTTATTTGAAAGAGATTGCTCCGTCCAACGGCGCTATCAAAAAGTTGTCGAGATCGCACCCAGTGTGTCATTAAAAGAAGAGACAAGAAATAAACTTCATGAATATGCTGTCAACATCTGCAGCTCTGTAGGTTATCAGAACGCTGGCACAGTGGAATTCCTCGTAGATTCTGAAGAGGAAATTTACTTTATCGAGGTCAATACGAGAATTCAGGTTGAACACACGATAACAGAAGTTATCACAGGTATAGATATAGTCAAGTGTCAGATCCTGATCGCTTCAGGACTTTCTTTGTCACATGAAGAAGTAGGCCTTCCGAGTCAGGATCAAATAACATATCGCGGAGTCGCGCTTCAGTGCAGAATTACGACCGAGGATCCAAGTAATGATTTCAAGCCCGATTATGGACGATTGCTGGCATACCGAAGTGCAAGCGGTTTTGGTATCAGACTGGATGCAGGTAATGCTTATGCAGGTGCGACTATTTCTCCATTTTTCGATAGTATGCTCGTAAAAGTGACAGCATCGGGAAAAAGTCTGCCAACTGCTTCTGATCGCCTGCATCGTGCGCTAAGAGAATTTAGAATCCGAGGTGTAAAATCGAATATCCCCTTTTTACTGAACCTTCTGAAAAATGAAACCTTCAGATCGGGAAATACCACCGTACCATTTATCGCAAATCATCCAGAATTACTTACGCCTCCTGGTTGGAAAGATCGCGCTACCAGGCTCATCACATATTTAGGTGAAGTAATCGTGAATGGAAACAAAGATATCAAGACGAATGATCCGGATAAGAGATTAGTTGAAGCCATCGTACC
>JAJCYJ010000708.1 GCA_029262975.1 Saprospiraceae bacterium | reverse complement strand
TTCACCGACAGTACTTACTCCAGGAAGCAGTTCGAGGCTTCGGATAACATCTGGTTCTCCGAGGAAAGTAGGTAAATCTTTCAAATTAGAAGAAGAGATGAATTCTAATCCTGCATTTGAATCCTCAATTTTAGTGTGATCAGATTGTGCTTCAATAACGACTTCATCGAGATCAATAGAAGCCACTGACATCGTTAGTTCAATGCTGGCCTCTTCATAGAGCCCTATCTTGAGTTCAATTGATCGATATCCGAGGGATGAAATCAAGAGGGTTAGCTTTCCAGCTCTGGATAAATATTCGAAATTACCAGCATCATCTGTAACCGTACCAAGACCCGTTGAGAGATCCTGGAGGGTCACTCCTATGATAGGATCATTTGAATATCTGTCCTTGATGCTGCCTTGTAACTTGTACAGACTGTCGACCGGGAAAGATAAAGAATCACCAAATTGATATTCAAGGGACTCGGGGCCATACTCCACAGGCCGCTGATATTCACCTGTTTCCCAGCGCCGGATGATCGACAAACTCTTCTCCCTGGATGCGCCTAATTTGGGCACTAATAGAATATTATCCCCAGAATATTGTACCGTGAGCACAGTACCAGATACAACTTTACGCAAAGCCTGGTACAGAGGAGTCTGATCGAATTGGACCGACACTTTAAAATATGGAACTCTCTTCGGTTCATAGAAGATGCGCACGCCATAATCTTTTTCAATTATCTGAATTAACTCAATGACGGGAATATCTTCATATGTACCCGTAATGGGTATAGTGATGGTGCTTTGTCCTAATACAATATGAGGAGAGCAATAAAAAAGGACAATTAGAAACAAAAACTTATCCCCCACGCTCACATTATTTTATGTAGAAATGAATAAAATATAGAGCAGTATTCCGGGGTTGATCAAATTCATGTCTTACTTTTCTAATTGTCGTTTTGCAATTTAAATCATGAATACTCATCTTCAAGATTATAATATTTATTTTGGTCAGAATATTTAACTATGCTTAATATTGACAGATGCTACTAATTATAGCATTAACCGGATTGACGTTGGTGTCATGAAGAAAGTTTGTATTTAAATTTGACTTGCCGATATCATTGCACTTTATCGATATCAACTGAAAGGTCTCTAAATAAGACGGTAACATTATTCCTATCAATATTTTTAAAAATAGATATTCTTCTATTTCCATCTACACGCACAAATGCCGCTCCTCTTTTAGGATCTGCTATTTTTAAAAAATCGTTACCATAAAGTTCTTTTTGCATCGCCACCACCTCTATAAACAATGAATCCACGGAATATTTGGGATTCCACGGAGCAGTTACCTCATAAGAATAATCAACCGGAAGACTTACAATCTTATCGTTAAGGAAATTCGGATAAAAATTTATATCATATCGTTTTCCAAAACGAGCTAATTTATAAAGTACGGACATATTCGAAAAACCCTCTGATACCAAGCCAGACTTATTTAGCTCCCAGCAATAGTCAAAAAATTCTCTGGCAGACATCCCAAACTGCAGACCAATAAACAAAGTGTCATTGCGGATATTCTTTTCAAGTTCCTGCTCGACAAGCTGATGATATTCATTTTTGCAATTCATGGTCATAATACATACGGCCATGATCAATACCATCATCATACGATTATATATCATGTAAAAAAATTATCTAGACCTGACTGCATCAACAACTTGATTGAGAAGTGAGAAAATACTATAAACGATTTATATGCCCATTATTGAAAAAGAAGGGATGTAAGAGACCATCCCTTCCGTGAGCATTTTATAAATTAATAACCTGGATTTTGTTGAAGATTAGCATTTGCATTCAGGTTACCTGTAGAAACCGGAAAGACATTAACATGATCACTTGGATCCTGTGGTTTGTGGGCCCAGGGTTCGTTAAATTTGCCAAAGCGAATTAAATCCTGGCGTCGGTATATTTCGAAGGCCATCTCTCTGCCTCTTTCAGCTAATATCATGTCTTCATCTAAAGTAGTGAATGGTGCAACACCCGCCCTATCTCTGATCGTATTGATCAGGGCTAAAGCCATGTCAGTATCCCCAGTCCTGAAGGCAGCTTCCGCTTTGGTCAAAAGGATATCGCCATATCTGAATATTTGAAAATCGTTATTCATAGAACCCGGATTAGCCCCTTGTACAAATTCCCATTTTCCAATCCTGGCCCCATCTTGTCTCAGGGCTCCTGCCCCGCCACATGCTGTGACCGAAGGTGTAAAGTTGAGCGGCGCGCCATCAGGATCAAATAGAGCATTGGGATCAGATGGGTTAGGTTGTTCGAACTGTGCATCCAGGATTGGGTTGCCAGCAGGATCAAATTGTTGACCAACTATGAAACTATTTTTTCTCACATCGTCATCAGAAAAGGAATCATAAAATTCTTGAAGAGAACAGATTCCATTCCATGGTTGAGCAGTAAAACTATAGGTCGTCTGACTATTGTAGTGCAACGTTCTTACAGCTATTTGCATCCCTCCGGAGAAAACTTCGTCATATACAAGCGCCCAAATGGTCTCAGGTGAATTTTCGTTGTCAACAGAGAAATTGTCGAAAAAATTTCCTGCTAATGAAAATTGACCGGAATTAATGATGGCATCCGTATTTTGTATGACGCTATTCCATTGCGGTGTCCCGGACCATACTTCAGCATTGAGATATAACTTGGCAAGTAGCGCATGGGCCACCCATTTATTTACCTTTCCGTATGTTGTAGCCCTGTCTGTAGGCAAATCGTTAATTACTTCTTCCACTTCAGTCTTTACAAAGTCATAAACTGCTGCTCTCGGAGTAGTCGGAGGACTAGGATCTCCATCAAAACGGGTGACCAAAGGAATATTGCCGTATGAATCCATGAGCACATAATAGTTAAATGCTCTCAACACTCTCAATTCTTTGATCGTCTGAATTGCTAATTCACTGGTATTACTCTCGAGTTGAAAAATAATCCGGTTAACATTATTTATGCCTGAATACAGCGTATTCCACAGGCCTCCAGCGTAAAAATCATCTGGTCTGAATTCATGAGTATGTAGTCTGCACCATTGACCTCCTTCGGCCCAGTCTGTACCTCTTGTGGGATTGATTGCTTCATCAGATGAAGTCTCCGTAAAATTCCACACATTTCCAATATATCCGCCATAACTTGCATATGCGGCACCAACTATACCTGCTAATTCTTCTTCTGTAGTGCCAAAACCGTCACTAATAATTTCACTGTAGACTTCTTCTTCCAGGGTACATGTGCTAAATATAAGTAAGCATGTTAATCCCAAAACCAAGAGCTTGAATGAATTTGTTATGAATATCTTTTTCATAATTTATATAATTTTTAAACCTAATATTTTTAGAAACCAATATTTAAACCGAACGTAAATGTTCTTGTCGTGAACCATGTATTTCTACGATCTATTCCTGGAGCCAGTGGATCAGCATTTCCTTCGTTACCAGGTCTGCCACCGTTATCACTACTGCCGAAATCGGCATATCTTACTTCGGGATCAACTCCTTCATATCCCGTAGCAACAAACAGATTTTGAGCTGTTAAGTAAAATCTCAGGGACTCAATACTGTTAGAATTAGTTAAATCCAAACTATATCCCACTGTCAAATTATCGAGTTTAAGAAAATCTCCTTTCTCGACATGTAAGGTGCTAAGCCTTGATTCATTCGTTGTAAGTCCCTCATATCTTGGATGAGTACTCGAAGTCAATACATTATATGTAGGCGGCACATTGGGCTGTTCGTAAAAGGCCCTTAAGGTATTTACGAGGCTGTGTCCGAAAGTTCCTCTGAGTAAAAAATTAACATCAAAATTTTTAATCTTGAAAGTATTTGCGAAATTAAAAGTAAAGTCGGGCAGACCATTCCCGGCAAGGATATAGTCATCCTGATTCAGGGTTACATCCCAATTTCCATCTTCGGTTATTCCATTAAATTGGGGAACATATATCTGACCGACAGGTTCTCCAACTACAACTCGAATGGGTTGTGCAGCATTAAGACCAGGTGACCCAAGAGCACCGATCGTAAATGTTTCTGCGCGATCTATAGCTTTCAAAGTTGTGCTATAAGTAGCAAAATTCAATTCTGGTGTCCAGGTGAAATTTGAGCTGATGTCCGCCTCATAACGCACAGCTACTTCAAACCCGCTGTTATCCATTTCTCCTACATTTGTCAGCGTTGTAGAAAATAAGTTGGGAGGAACAGGAACTTCTGCAAATCGCAAGAGATCCGAAGTCGTTCTTGTATAATAATCAATCGTACCGCTGAATCGTCCGACACCAAAATCAAGACCGATATCCAGTTCTTTTTTCGTTTCCCACTTGAGATTCGGATTCGCATTACTGCCAGGGGCAAAAGCTTGTACAAATTCGCCATTTGAAAATGCATTTCCACTACGGATGAGTGTCTCAAGAGCTGGTGCTATGAGTCGCGTATCAGGAATACTTCCAGTAACCCCGTAACTGGCCCGGATCTTTAAAAAATCAAATGATCCCAAATCCGCGAGATTGGTTAGGTTAATTCCTCCACTTACAGCGCCAAAAGTACCCCATCTTTCGTTCTCCCCAAATCGGTCATGTTGTTCTGGTCTCATCGTGACTGAAAAGAAATATGTATTGTCATAGTTCAGATTTACCCTCCCAAAGAAGGCAAATAACTGGGCCCTGCGCTTATAAGAAGATAATGACGCAATTCCGTCTTGAACATCAGCTGAAAGACTTAGGTTAAATAAAGAAACATTATCAGTGACAAAGCCTCCTGCTTCTATAAAACTACCCTGGTCAAGAAAGCGCTGATAAGAAGTACCACCCAGTAATGTCAGATTCAAGTCTCCTATGTCTTTGTTATAATTAACTGTAAAATCAAATTGTCTGTTAAAAAATCGATCGTTGTTACTTCTCGCCAAGCCCCTTCTATTCATGCCTCTGAATTGAGCCTGCCTGCTATAATATTCCTCTGTGAGATCACTGATCGTCTGTTGTGAATAGTAGCCACCTATAGTAAGGCCATCTATAAGTTCGAATTTTAGATCTACCGAAGCAAAAGAAGTACTGGACACTTTCTCATTGGAGTTCTGCTCGATGAGTGCTACAGGATTATAAAAATCGAAACCACCGACTTCATCATATCCTCCGTCTGCGTTAAAAATAGGAGCACTAGGATTATATATTGTAGCGTAGCGATATGCCTCTCCAAACCCACGTACGGATTCCTGCGATGACGTGGCAAAAGTCAGACCAAGGGATAAGCGATCATTGACTGCTCTCTGATTCAAAGAAAATCGGCCACTTACCCGATTAAACCCGGTACCCTTCTGAATTCCTTCTATATCGCGATAGCTGACAGATCCCCGGTATGTCGTATTGTCACTTCCACCACTTGCTGAAAGATTGTGCATATGAGAATAAGCA
>JAJCYJ010000707.1 GCA_029262975.1 Saprospiraceae bacterium | reverse complement strand
TTCGCCGAGTCCACTCTAAAAACCCACCAATAATTATTCTCTTAAAAGTCAAATTACTTCTGGAGATAATCGGTGTTTTTTGTACGGCCATAAGTAATTTATTATACTTGAAGCACAGTGAAGCATGTCATCTAAATATTCGGATATATTTTGATTTTTACTAGCTATTCTCACTAAATTTATTCCAATTGCTGTGAAAATTATATGTAGAGACACGCGCATTAAGCCTCTTACTCTGACCTTTCCGTTTTTCATACCTCGCTGCATTTCCTTTACTGAAGCTTCCACATTAGCTCTTATTGTCTGCCTCTCTGGAGGAAGATTTTCTATATTTCGCATCCTTGCATGAGAGAGGATTTCCTTATCCGCAAAGTAATAGACCCTCCGTCCTGGTTTTATTTTTCCACCCATTATTTGGATGCTACATACAGATTGGAATGGACACGTTTCGCATATTTTTAATTTAAATTCCGCCTTCCAACACTTTTGCTTTTTAGCTTGGATACGCTGTCCACCTCCACAGGTAGCCCATACCTTTCCATCCTGATCTTGTTCCACCTGTAGTTTACTTGGTGACCGCCTTCCCCTTACTGCTGTTTGATATTGGGTGATCCCATACTCTTGTGTTAATAAATCTATTGCAGGGCTGCCATATAATCCATCAGTAAAATACTCTTCCAGATCCGGTGTTTTTTTAACCATCTCAGGTAATCGGTTTTCTAATATCTCGGCATCTCCCACATTATTCTTTTCGATGACCACATCCGTAATTAGATTTATAGAGTTATCGGGATGCGCTGTCTCTGAAATGTGCGCCACATAGCCTTTACTCAGTACCTTTTGCTTTCGTCTAAATGTAGCTTCGTCATCATCTGGTGACATTAAACAACTACTTGTTAGTTCTTTTGAAGGCCTTACTTCGACTACTCCTTGCACCAATTTAAAAAACTCTCCATATACTCTTTTAAAATTCTTATATCCAACTTCATCTGTATATGTATCATTCAATTCAATTATTAGTTGATGATATATTTCAGCGAGGCAACCCAATTCCTTAGGCAAGTCTTCTTTTCTTATTTTACTGGAATATTTATCTGCTGATCCTTTCATGTACTTTTCCAAAACAGAGTAGTACTTTTCCTGATCTTCCTTGGACAATATTCTCTGTAACCTCTGTAAGACTTCTATGATTAGTCGCAGTCTTGTATATTCTACAATATTGGAACCTACTAAAAAGCTATCACCTCGTTGAATATTTGTTTTTATTTCAAATTGCTTTAATTGGTCCTCAGTTAACTTTTCAAAAACTGTATTTATAAGATCTTTTCCTTTTGATTCATAATATTGTATCACCCTGTTTTGGAAATTGAAAATGCTGGCCTCGGAAAATACATCTTCATCTGTTCTCTGCAAACCTATGGCGTGTCTGGTCAACAAGTTGAATGACAGGTTTGTAAATAATTCCTGATAAGTCCAATTCTTAATATGTTTTAAAATCAAAGCACCTACCAGTTGGTTAACAGGTACATTTGGACGGCTTTTCTTCTTTGAATACAATACTTTAAAAATGGATTCATCTATGCTGGTAAAAACCACTTCGAAAAATTTGTGTTCCACTGAGTTTTCCCACAAAATTTGCTGTCTCTTAGTCAGACTATTTTGTGTGGAAAATGCATCTAATTGCTTATAACTTTCGTTTTTCACAAACATTTTTGTAAATTCTTGATCATAACAAATTACGAAAATTAATTATATTTGAAAAATTTCTATTCACCTTTTTAGAGTGGACTCGGCGAATGAAAAAAAATGAACGAATACCAAGAGCTATTATAAATATTGGTCTACCCATTGTAAAGGGCGTAGAACCTAACAATCCAACTATTTTATTAGAATGCCCACAATAAGTGAAGGCTTACTAAAGAACCTGCACTTTATTTTCTACGAAATCAAATGGTCTAATAAGTCGATCGATTTAAGTAGTGTTCCCAAATTCTATTTCTTTCATATCATAATGATCACCACATGCTCACTTTCTTCAGTTGGAAAAGCATAGGATTTCTCGATCTTGGCTTTCAAGAAAGTATCTGTCCTGGACCTTTCAATTTTTTATTTATAATAAATAATTGAAAGAAAAGAAGAACAAATAAGAGACGCATACCCCTCTGTCCAAACATCATCCCCGATCTTCCCCAATATATCGTCATGGTAAAGTCTATCCTCAAATAAATTGAACCAACGGCATTCATAATTGAAAAGAGAACATGCAGCTGTAAATCAATTTACTAGTAAGGATTTTAGTGTGGAGACCTGAGCTTAAAGTGAACTACTCTAGCGTATTTATAATGTAGCGCAACGACTGTCATGATCTTCTCATGATGTACTTGATAGCTCGTCTATCTTTTCTTGACTATATTTAAACTACACAACATAACTTATATGCCAGTTTTAAAAATTCAGGATCTTCAGTCAAAAGAGTTATTTCCAGGTTTTATGGCCCGAATAGCTTGCCTCGACCAGATGATGTTTTCTCATTGGACAATTGAAAAAGGGTCTGATTTACCGGATCACCATCATGTGCATGAACAAATATCAATCCTCATAAAAGGGAAGTTTTTGTTCACATTGGAAGGGGTAGAGCACCTGATTGAACCAGGAATGGTGGTGATGATACCTTCTGAGGCCGTTCATTCTGGTTATGCTGTAGAAGAATGTTCGATAATTGACGTCTTTTGCCCGGTTAGGGAAGATTATCGCAAACTAATGGAAGAATAAGAAGCCATGATCAGAGCTTGTATATTCGATGCATTTGGGACATTATTCAATTTGGATAAAGGTCTTGTCGAAGATGTAGACCATCCTTCTGTCCACGACATTCTTGACTATGCCAGATCAAAACAGCTATCATATACCTGGTTGAGATCCCTTATGCAGGATTACAAACCTTTTGATGAAATAACAAAGATTGTGCTTAAAGATGCTTGCATCAAATTCAATGCCCCACTGGTACTTGTTCAAAAACTTTCCAAGCTCTATTTTGAACCAGTCATTTTTGATGATGTAAGACCAGGATTACAATTACTAGGCGAGCAAGAGCTCACAATAGGCATTCTTTCTAATGGGACTCCAGAAATGTTGAAAAGTGGAATTGAGAAAAATCAGTTGGATGAATTTATCCACAAAATCTATTCTGTAAATGAAATTGGAATTTTCAAACCTGACCCACGAGTTTATGCCATGGTGACCTCTGATCTTTCTATTAAACCAGAAGAAGTACTATTCGTTTCTTCTAATCAATGGGATGTAGCAGGAGCTGCTAAATATGGATTTCAAGTGGCCTGGTTAAATCGACAAGGCGCTTTTCGTGAATCTATTATACC
>JAJCYJ010000706.1 GCA_029262975.1 Saprospiraceae bacterium | reverse complement strand
TGGAGCCGAAGAAATTGGAAGAGACGCTGGTTGATTTTATTGGCCATAAATATGATGTGCTGGTTTGTACCAATATCATTGAGACAGGTCTTGATATTCCAAATGCCAATACGATGATCATCAATAATGCACATAACTTTGGACTCAGCGATTTACATCAATTGAGAGGAAGAGTAGGACGGTCCAATAAAAAAGCATTTTGTTATTTATTTGCCCCGCCTTCATCGGTTATTACTTCGGAAGCCAGGAAGCGCTTAAAGACATTGGAAGAATTTTCAGATTTGGGCAGTGGTTTTCACATTGCCATGAAGGATCTTGACATAAGGGGAGCCGGTAATCTTCTGGGTGCGGAGCAAAGTGGTTTTATAGCGGATATTGGATATGAGACATATCAACGGATCCTGGAAGAAGCTGTCCTGGAATTGAAAGAGAATGAGTTCAAAGATGTCTTTGATGAAGAATTAGAGCGGACGCACGGATATGTCAGGGATGTCGATATTGACACAGATATTGAAATGCTGATCCCTGACAAGTATATCAATAATATCCAGGAGCGATTGAATATTTATACGGAACTGGATGGAATAAATAATGAAGAAGATCTCATCAACTTTCGGGATGGATTGAAAGACAGATTTGGTGCACTTCCAATAGAAGTAGATGAACTATTTAATGGACTTCGGTTAAGGTGGATTTCAAAGAAATTGGGATTCGAGCGGATTATTCTTAAAAATAAGCAATTGCGGTGCTTCTTTCTTGCCAATGCTCAGTCATCATTTTATGAATCTCGATTATTTCAAAGATTAATACAATACATCTCTACAAAAGGCACTTTACTCGGCATCACAATTAATCAAGGGAAGAATTTTCTCATTATGGGAAAGAAAGGTGTGAAAAATCTGAAGGAAGCCAGGGTATTGCTTGAAAGCTTACTTGAAGATGTATCAGAACAGCCCAAATCTACTTATGCAAAAGAGCAGGAAATTTCATCTTAGACAGTAAATACAAGAAATGAAATTATACACAACGGTTCTGGCAGTGATAGCATCCATTTCAATGCTTCAAGGTCAGTCAAAAATAGTTACCATGAAAACAATTGAAGTCACTGGTGAAGCACAGAAATTTGTAGATCCGGATGAGATTATCTTTTCAATTACTATAGAAGAATATTGGAAAGAGGAGTTTGAGGGGAAGAAACACGAAGACTATAAAACAAAAATCGACATATCTGTTATCGAACAGTCTTTGATCAAAGAATTGAACGCGCTTAATATAAGCATGGACGATATCACCCTGAAGCAAGCCGGTAACTATTGGCGACAACGCGGAAAAGATTTCCTCGTAAATAAGACCATGGACATATCTCTTAAAGACTTTGCTAAAGCCAATGAAATCGCAAATACAGTAAAGACCCGTGGTGTAAGAAATATGAATGTCGCGGAATTAAAGCATAAAGATATAGACCGGATCACCCTCGAAGTAAAAGCTGATGCCGTAAAAGCGGCCAGGGAAAAAGCAGATCTTATGGCTGCTGCCCTGGATAAAAAAATTAAAGATGTCATCACGATCGTTGAAATTGACCAAAACATGAATGCCATCCCCAGACCTCAGCAAATGGCTTACTCAAGAGTTGCTAGCATGGAAGCTGGAGGTCAAAACGTTGATTATGAAAATTATCGAAAGTTAGAAATTAATGCATCTGTCAGGGTTGTATTTGAAATGGAATAATTTGTATTGGATCGTATTTGATCCTTCAAAATAGGGGTAATTAGAAGCTTTATTTCGGGCTTCTCAATAGAATTTGGCAACTCGGGTTTTTAAATATTAGTGATTGATATTTTTTTGGATTACGGAAGTTGTCAATTACTGTTTCTAAATTCTATAAAAAAAAGAAGGAATACTTTAACAAAAGTCAAACGCGGTCAGAAATCAGAAACTGCGGCTTCATATAGTGCACGAAGTTGCGAATTACGCATAGCGAGTGGCTTGCAAAATTTGATACCCAGGGTATCAAACTTCAATTGAACATTATTTACAGTAATAAACTATTCATTGTTTAGTTTTTTCATCCGGGCAGTTGTGGTACTTTGTTCACCATTACGTGTCATAAATAAATCCTCTTTTAACTTTGAAAAATGGCCGGGTCAAATATGAAGTATAATTTCGATGAGATCATCGAACGGAAAGGCACTAATGCCATGAGCAAGGAAGGATATATCGAATATCTATTTAGCAAAAAAGATCGTAATGAGATTCGGTCTATCAAAGATGAATTTATATCAATGTGGGTTGCTGATATGGATTTTGCAATAGCTCCCGAGATCATCAAGGCCATTAAAATCCGCCTGGATCACCGGATCCTGGGTTATTCTCAAATATATGATCCAAAATACAAAGAATCATTTTGCGAATGGGCCAAATCAAGATATGAATGGGAGTGTAATACAGATCACATTGTCACCTCTCATGGGGTCATTCCTGCCTTGTATGATTTGATTGAAATAATTTGTAACCCGGATGATAAAATCCTTATAATGACGCCGTCATATGGATTTTTCAAACATGCAGCGAACTTCCACAATATTGAATTATTAACTTCCGATCTCATTCATAATGACGGCTGCTACAAGATGGATTTCGATGATATCGGGGAGCAA
>JAJCYJ010000705.1 GCA_029262975.1 Saprospiraceae bacterium | reverse complement strand
CAGCTTAACAACCATTGTATCCCAAGGCACCCAAAATGATCTCGCTACCAGTCTTCCCAACCATATGAAAATTACCGCCATAATCAAAAAACCTAATAATAAGAAGAACGAATAAATCGATATAGAAGAAGCATAAACACCGCGATCGTCTTCCATATATGAAAACTCTGATGCAAAATGATGGGTGATAACTCCTCCGGCTATAATCCATATTATTTGATACAAATTGATACGTTGCTCTCTGTCGCCAATATAACCTGACAAACCACCCAATATGAGGGCTATAAATAATGAAAGAACTGAACTGAATATGCCTACCATGTATGCCATCGGAATCCCATGCACTAATCGAGATGCCACATCCCGTCCAATCTGATCTGTACCAAAATAATGCGTCAATTCTGATCCATGGTCATCAAGTACTACAGAACCAGGGCCCTCATAAGTCTTATCCGATGTTAATATCTGTTCGGGTCCAAATGGAATCAGTCCGTTATTTGTCGCGATGACATTAGAAAACAGACCAATAACAGCCAAAATCACCAAATAGGCAATTGCCATAGTCAAGCTCCGATCTTTGAGAAAGCTATTCATGAGATCCAGACCATTGAGTGGTTATAGTTTGTTGTGTCTTAGGGAATAACTTCATCAAGATGACATCACCTAAGAGATAACTAATCATCGTGGCAAGTGAAATGACAATAATGATTGTAAATACTACAGGCCAATCATTTTGAGTCATAGAGTGAAGCATCAATCTGCCTATTCCAGGAATGTTAAAAATCACTTCAATCACTACAGATCCAGCAAAGATATTAGGTATGGCACCCGTAATGATTGTAGTAAATGGTAAAAGGGCATTTGGCAAAGCATGCGATTTAAGAATTTGCCAATAATTCAAACCCTTAGCCCTGGCAGTCAATATGTATGGTCTTGATAATGTTTCAATCAAATCACTTCTTAGCTGTATTGTCAAATATGAAATGGAAACGATGGTCATACATATAACAGGAAGAATAAGCTGTTCAAGATTTAGCATCAGTTCATCCAGAAAAGATCGGCTTGTAAATGAAGGCCGTATTCCTAACGATGGAAAAATATCAGTCCAGGTTCCATACTCTGGAGTGGTAAAAAATATTACCATCATCGTTGCGAGCCAAAAGGTAGGTATAGCAAATAAGAGGAATAAAAAATAAGCCGTAATTCTATCAAATAATCTGTCTTTGAAATACACCATAGCCATGCCCAGGGTCAGTGAAATAACAATTATCAATATCAGGGTCGTCAATGACATAATGAGTGTCCATTTTAACGCCCTGAATATTTTAGTGAATGCAGGCACTCCATCTACTAATGAAGTATTGCTTTTCCCAGTAAGATGTACAATCCATCTGTGAAATTGATTCTGAGCGCCATGCCACCTGATAACCGGCCATGATATTGCATTAGCCGTTTCCATTTCATTTACCAGGCCAATCAGCGAACTTAAGGATTCGATTGTCAGATCAGAATCGTTATAGGTTTTTGAAAGATCAACAATCCTCGATTTTACATCTGAAAGTGATTTATCCAATTCTATTTTTCGAATTAGACTCTTGATTTCTACTTCTTCTTCGAATTTAGATAAATCCAATTTTATCTGGGACAGAAGACTATTAAATAAATTGCATTGTTCCCAATTCTTAGTTTGTCTAAGCATTGAAGTCAGCATTTCCTTCTTCTCTTTTGGAAAAATCCTGTGTAACGTATCCGGAAAATAAGAAGGTGTTATACTAAAGTAAAATTGTGGCTTATCCAATGAATATCGGACAGCTATTGTCCTGTATGCTTCCATATAATGCTCACCGGATAGAGCTTTCATCGCACCATCGAGTTCCAGCTGTCTTCCAACATCATCACCCGGCGCAAGATTCTTAAGCACAAATGACAATACAAGAATTATAAAAATAGTAGGTATGATCAATACCACCCGTCTGATCATATATACTATCATAAGTTATCGAATTTATTCTGACGCATTTACAAAATATCCCGGACGTTTAGAAGATATAGAGGGATTAATTGTCTTGTCAGAAACAATCCTCAACTGAGGTGAATACAAGAAAATTACAGGTATATCTTTGGAAATTTGTATTTGCAAATCCTGGTAGGCCATAAATCGCTCTGACTCATTTTTGGTTGTCCTTATTGTAGAAGTTAAACTATCAGCCTCCATACTACTGTATCTCATATAGTTCTGACCTCCTGATCCTATAGAAGAAGAATGAAAAGTGGTATAAGGATCATCTTTTATCGGGTTTTGGGTCATTTGCGATATAAAAAACTCGTAGTCTCCGGGCAATAAATTCTCCGTTCTGATAGCTCGGTTGGGCTTCTTTATAATTTCAATATTTATTCCACCTTTAGAAAGTCCATCTTTTATAATTGCACTAACACTTGAACTCAAATTGGATCCCGAAATGTGTATCCTCATTGAAAGGTTTTCCTTTCTGCCATTAATCACTTTATCCCTAATCTTGTCACCATCTGTGTCCTTCCAACCAGCGTCATCCAAGATTTTTTTTGCCTTTTCAGGGTTAATATCGACGAATTCCAAACTCTTATTATATTCTGGCTTTGAGAAATGAATATATGAATTTACCCTTTTCGCATAGCCCCCTTCAATTTGAGCGATCATGCGATCTACATCAATCAGATGACCAATAGCTTTCCGAACAGGTAGTTCAGACAACCTTAAATCTTCATTGTTCATAAGTAGGTAGTAGTATCGTGGTAATTGAGCCAAGTCAAAATCATATTTGGCAGAAAAATCCGGATCAGCCTTTAAGTCATCATATTGCTTGAATGTAGACCTAGTAAGGTCCATAAGATCAATTTCATCATTTTTCAGCAATGTTAAGGCTGTGGCTTCATCTTTAATAAATTGTAAAATGATTCGATCTGGGTATGACTTTAACTGGTCAATATCTTCTATGCCCTCTCCCCAATAATTTTCTTTTTGTTTAAGGACCAGGAATCTTCCGGTTTCCCAAGATTCTAATTGATATGGACCTGCTCCTTCCACTTGCTCTTTGCTAAACTTGACACTTGAAAAGTCTGTACCAACCTGGACAAAATCATC
>JAJCYJ010000704.1 GCA_029262975.1 Saprospiraceae bacterium | reverse complement strand
CAAAAGTTGTATTTGTTGACGCTGTGGGATACAATGTGAATATTTGTCAGGACGATACACCGATAGCTCTATCAGATACTTTAAATATAAATGAAGACATTGTCACCATTTACGATGTTCTAGCAAATGATTATGATTTGCAGGGACATCCATTTACAGGAATGATTACCCTTAATGCTGTGAACGGAATAGTCACAATGGATGGTGGAGGAATTATCACCTATGACCCTGATACGAATTATTATGGTTTGGATTCATTTTACTATAAGATCTGTGATGATTTGACCCCTTCTCTTTGTGATACAGCGCTCGTCTATATAAATATTTCCAGTATAAATGATGCCCCTCAGGCCAATGTAGACTTTGATTCAACCACCGTGAATAATCTAGTAGTAGTGGATGTTCAAGCCAATGATATCGATGTAGAATCTCATCCTTTGACTACTTATGTAACTATTGATGGTCAGAATGGCACTGCTATTATTTTGAATGGAGATAGTATCCAATACACTCCTGATCCAGATTTTACTGGTCTTGATACTATCTATTATTCGGTTTGTGATAACCAGGCCCCCGCTCTATGCGATACCTCCCAGGTCTTTATTTATGTTGCCCCATGTGATGATCCTATTCCTAATCCCGTAGATGCAGATGTCTGTATCGCCCATAACGTTGAGATTGATGGTGATCCCTCAGGAGGCACGGGTAATTATTCTGCTCATTCCTGGATGATGATTTCTGGGGGCACTTCGGTTGGGGCTTATTTGACCCAGGTGGATTCTCAAATAGTCAGAGTTCATGCTGATATTGCCACTATCGGTAACATATTTATAGAATATATTGTAACTGATGATATCGGTTGTCCAGGTATCGATACTGTAGAAGTGATAGTTCATCCGACATTGACGCTTTCAGCTACTCACCAAGATGTACCATGTAGCGGGACTACTGAAGGCAGCATAGATCTGACCATTACATATTGTGCACTTCCTGTCACAATTGATTGGGATTATAACGGCAGGGGAGACACCAATGACCCGGAAGATCCATCTGGTTTAGCTGTGGGAACATATGAAGTCTTTGTGACTGATGGTGCAGGCGGAAGCGATTCACTGACCGTGGAAATTGTTGAAAAAGTCTTCACAATAAGTGAGACACACGCTGATGTAACTTGTAATGGTGCGAGTGACGGGTCTATCGACATAACACCAATAGATGGTTCTGTACCTATCTCATATTCATGGTTTAAAGATGGTAGCCCATTTGGCCCGACCACAGAAGATTTGTCTAGTCTAGATACAGGAGTATATAAAGTTATAGCTACAGATAACCTGGGATGCATCGATTCTCTAGAGATCATCATCATGGAGAATATGTTGATGCTTGAAGAAACGCATCAAAATGCTTCAACTTATAATGGTATCGATGGCAGCATAGATTTAACGGTCATTTTTGGAACGGCCCCTTTTGATTATGATTGGGATTACAATGGACTTGGCGATACGGATGATCCTGAAGATCCTGAAAGTTTAATCGCCGGCATGTACAAAGTGACTGTTACAGATGCTTTAGGATGCCAGGACACTTTAACTGTAGAAATTACTGAACCCTCACCGATAGATCTTTCGGCGATGACAACCTATGTAAGTTGTAATCCCGGGAATGATGGAACCATAGATCTTGATGCTAGAGGTACTTTCAATAATGTAATCAACAAACCGGGGCGGGCTACTTTTCCTACAGGTACCTGGATCATTGGAATGGATAATTTCACCCAACCAGGGCTTACATTTACTGGTAGTGTACCTGGGTACCCCAATGGCAATGCAGGAAATGGAACGATGCCTTTTAATTTGAGGTCTTATGGTCTGGCTAATGAACTATTACAAAATGAAGTTCCACTATTCTGGGCAATGACTGAGAATAAAGTAAAAGATGGTATTGATATATCCGTAAATGCTAAAAGGGTATATCCTACTATTGAGACTTCACCATCTGTTTATGATTTTAGATCAGGACCAATCCTAATTCATCCTAAAGATACAGCCAGGGCCAGACCAGTTATAGAAGCATTGTTGTCCGACAGCGTGCGTATTTATGAAATGACCGAATTTAAAACCGTTGATTTTATTCATAAACTGACCTTTAAACCAAGAATAATTATTTTAGAAAATGGTGGAAATGTGTCCATTCACTCAGCATATCTTGACATAGCAGGGGTAGGAACCCAATATTGGATTGACACACTTGCTCGAGATATAGATCTGGGTGCTGAATCATGCTTTACATTTGCCGCTGAACCTCATTGGAAAATAATTAATAATGACCCACCACCAGCGGGTGAAACTCCTCGAGTGCGATCATTTGTAGAAAGTGGTGGTAATTTTTTAGTCCAATGTGCAGGTATAGGTGTCTATGAAAATGAAGAATTTTTTCATACGACAATAGGTATGCTCCCTTCTGGCCATGCGTATTATGATGGAGCCCAAAAATCAGAAAACCATGTAGAATATAATTTTAGTGATACGTATTTTCAAATACATGATACTCTAAGTCAAGATCCTACCGGAACATTTGTCGGTATCCATCTGGCCCCAGGAAGCGAATATAGAAATGAGTTAGAAGTAAATGTCGCTAAAGATTCTACTCAGTCAGGTGTTACAGATTATGATGAGGTAATGGGCGGAATTAAATTGACATTGGACACCTTATTTGGAGGATATGTATATTATATGGGTGGTCATAATTGGGCAGCAAAACAAGGGGATGACAAGCCATATGATATTGGTTTTGTCAATGGAGTAAGAATGTTTTTGAATGCTGCCATCCTCACACCTCCGGGTCGTCCACTTTGCCCAGATCTTAACTTTGAAACAATTACAGGGCCTTATACCTTTGACTGGCAACATATACCCGGGACCGATAATCCTGAAGATTTGACGGGACTGGCACCGGGTACATATACCGTTATAGCTTCTGACGGTGCGGGCAGAACATCAACATTGGATGTTGAAATATCTGAAAGCCCGACGATCACATTAAGCAAGTCCCATACTAATGTATCTTGTCGAGACGAAACAGATGGTTCCATTGATTTATTTGTTACCGGTGGTGTTGGTCCTTTTGAATATATATGGAGCAATGGCGACACAACACAGGATCTAAGCAATATTGGTCAAGGGCCATATTTTGTTACTGTGACGGATGACAAAGGATGTATGGATAGCCTGGAAGTTGTAGTTGGTAATTCGGCTGTCACACCGCTTTTTAGTGCTGACTTTGAGGATACAGCTGGTGATAATAATTGGACATTTGGAGGCGATGCCATTAGAGGAGATTGGGAAATAGATGTACCATCTCCTTATAGTTCAGGTGGATAT
>JAJCYJ010000703.1 GCA_029262975.1 Saprospiraceae bacterium | reverse complement strand
TGAACGCATGATTCATACGAAGTATGATGAAGACATAGAGATGTCTTCAAATAAGAGCCTGCCGACCTCTGGTGGGAACCACTTGTGGCTAAGTCAATTCTCAAAATTATAACCACTCATATCTGGGTTTTTTTGAGAATCAAAATTGACGGACGTGCCTGATTTTGCAGCTATTTCAGCTCGTAATACCTGCCAGTCCGCAGGCTGGGACATTCCAATGCATAATCCAGGTTAAACAGTGAGCTTATTAATTAATCATTCTAAACCTTGTGTTCAATTTAGCTCAGAATGTAGTAATACCATTTGTAATTTGTAATGCCGTATTAGATGAATGCATTATTTGTTTTTAGGCGAGGCAAAAAACGCAGTAATAGCCTGAGCTATTGCGAGAATTTTTAACGACGCATTAGGGCAAATTAGAATTTATATATGCGGCAATTATGAGTACAAATTGTATAGGTGTTAATTAATGTCTATTTCTTTATTTTATTTATCGACGTTTACAGTCAGATAAGTGCTTTTGCTTTCTTCAAGACTTTTTCCATAAATCACAAATTTCACTTTCGTTGGGGCATCAATAAAAGCTGTTGGACTACTCATTTTTATAATATCCTGGAAAGCTTTTAGTTGGGCATCAGATTGAGTTGTCCCGTTGACTGTCATTTCCGTATCCGAGATGATAATTGTATTTTTATTATCGGTTAAAAGACCATCTCGATTTAACTTGTCAACAAGTGTAGACTTTAGTTTTTTGCTATCTTTTATATCGGTACCATAAGTATAATTGTAATTATAGTTGTTATTTTCAAAGCCTTCCATAGCCAGTGCTACGGCCTTTGAAACTTCTTCGCCTACGGTTGCCATTTCTTCTTTCCAATCTTCATCAAATGAAAAAGAAAAATCATTTCCAATATTGGCCATATTATCAATCCATTCTTCATCAAAAACAAACTCCATTTCTTCGCCAAACTGAGCGCCAAAATTTTCCCATTTTTCCACCCAATTCTCATCAAATGTAAAGGTCATGCCTTCCCCTATATCTGCCATATCAGATGCCCATTCATCATTGAATTTTTCGGATATTTCCGTTCCGAAACGGGCGCCCCATTCCGCCATTTTTCCTGTCCATTTTTCTAATTTTTCATGATCAAAGTCAAAATCAAAATCAAATCCTTCACCTGAATGGAAAGTATGCCCGTCTTCGCGTAATTTCTTTCTGATTTCTCTTATTTCTGCACGCTTTTTATCCAGTTCTTCTTTATGCTCGGCTCTGAATTTTTCACGTTGCTCCTTCATTTTACTCTTTATCTCCTTCGTTTTTTCATAGACCTCTTTTCTCTTTTCTTTAAGCTTTTTCTTGAGCTTTTCTCGTTCTTCTTTATCCAAAGTATCTAAAGCCGGTGTTACCACTTTAAATGACCAGGAAGTCACGGGTTGAGCAAATTCTTTAGGGCTCGTCATCGATAAAGGAGCAATGGTTTGATCATATTTTCGTTTTTCTACTTTTTCTACTTTTTCTATTTTTTCTTCAAATTCAGGGAATACAGGTGAAGCTATAGGCAGTAGTTCCGATCCGGAAGTAACTATATTAGCGATTATATTATCAGGATTGGAAGAAGACGCTATAATTTCTTCATTGACTTTAAGATCGGCAGAAGAAAATACTAGGAGGCTACACATTAATAATGCAACAATTGCAATTTTCATTTTTCCATTGTTGGACTCGTGTTGCATATTTAAAATTCTTTTTACTCTTTTCATTAATTTAAATTTTGAATTAAACAATCCCATAGATATACTTGAAGAATTGCCTATGTACATTTCTTCTAATTTGACAAGTGTCCTGGCATATTGAACCCTGTTAGGGTAAAGTCTCATAACTGTATCATCACAGCAATGTTCGCGGCCCTCTTTAATTTCGGCTGATAACATCCATATAACCGGGTGATAAAAAAAGATGGCTTCACCGACCATTACAATCAGGTTTTTTATAAAATCATATTGGATGATATGTGCTAACTCATGGGCTAATATAGCCTCTACTTCTTCTGTGCTCAATTGATTTAATGTAGCTATGGGAAGTAATACTATAGGTTTCATATGACCAATAACCATGGGTATTGTGCACAAGGAGGACAGAGCAAGCTGCACTTCACCGTTTACGCCCAGTCTATGTTTGATTTTATTGAAAGTTGAATGGAGATGGAGTGGAACGCTAAACGATAAATCTTTTTTGATGAAGTGTAGCCCGATCCATCCTGCTATGATTCTACTCAGTAGGAGCATGACACCTAACAACCAGAACAAAACGATATACGCATCAAATTGAACGAGCCATTCTGTCCAACTAAAACTTTGACCCAAACTGGTCTCCGCTTCAAATAGAATACTGGAATTTTCAACAGCCCTTCCTGTAGCTGCAACTGCGCCTAAGCTATCAGTAACTGCAATATTTTTAAGCATGAAATAGAAAAAAGTAAAACCAGCTGTCACTATGCTTATAAGTATGGCAGAAAAATTAGCGTGATAATTACTGAGGATAGATTGTTTAGACTGACGGTTAACTAACTTAATGCCAAGCGCAATGACTGGGATTTGCCACAATGTCTGAATGAGTGTATAGAAGATGGCGTTGTATATATCAGGACTGATTAAGGCTGTGATGCTGGAACCCATAAACTACTTATTTTCTAGCTTGGTGATTAATCTTTTGATTTCTTTTAGTTCTTCTTTACTTGCCTCATGATTACCAAGGGTCTGCATGACAAGTGACATTGCTGATCCTTTAAAAGTAGAATTTAGAAAATTTGTAAGCAGATTGCGTTGGGTGTCACCTTTTGTTACCCTGGCTTCATATACGTGTGTTCGACTTGAGGTGTCGCGAGATACGATACCTTTGTCGATCATGATTTGCATCAATTTCAAAGTGGTTGTGTATCCCGTTTCTTTCTCTTTATTTATCTCTTCATTTACAAATCGTACAGTACTGGGGCCATTTGCCCATAAGATTTGGAGGATTTGAAGTTCAGATTCTGTGGGTTTTATATTTGATGATGTCATAGCCAGGATTTGTTACGAATACTTTCGTATTACGAATATATACGAATACTTTCGTATAATGCAAGTCCTTAGACCAGTAATGTCAAAATATCGATGAATCGAGGATTCAAAAAAGGTCTGGCCAAGAGTAGTGGATGATCAGTTGTCACCATTTTTGAAATAGTCAAAAATGTCGCCAACTGGAATTATTTCTGTACTTCTAACCAAGGGTTAAAAACCTTGGCTAAGATAGAAAGACACCTTTGGTGTCAAGGGTGAGGATGTATAGTAGGTAGAGCTACTGACTTAATAGAATGAATAGGATTCCTATTGACTTTCCATTTCGATGATCAGGTCATCTTGATCTACCATTGTTTTTTGTTTTAGATATATCTTTTTAATCACTCCATCTGTTGGTGCCGTGATCGTACTTTCCATTTTCATCGCTTCAATAATGAATAAAGGGCTATCCTTTTTTACCTCCTCACCTTCTTTTACAATAATTTTTGAAAGACTTCCTTGTAGAGGTGATCCGATGTGACCCGGACCAGTAGCTTTCAAATGAGCAGACACCTTCGAATCAATAGCTCCATCATTTATAATAACTGATCGAATCGTACCATTTATTCTAAAGAATACCATTCGATTCCCTGAACTGCGGGGAGCATTAGTGTTGAGGTATTGTATCAAAATTGTTTTACCCCGAGATATAGTCACTTTGATTTCTTCATTGAATCGGAGTCCATAGAAGAATGCCGGTGAAGGTAACTTGCTGGTATCACTGAATTTCGACTGATGATCATAAAAATCTGAGAATACCTTCGGATATAAAAGATAGCTGATAAAGTCTTTGAACCGATTGCTTTCAGGAAATTCAGATTGGAATTCTTTATACTGCGATTCGAAATCTATAGGTGTCAGATGGGCATTTGGTTTATCTGTAAATGCTTTTTCATTTTTGAGCACCATTTTTTGAAACTCCGGAGGCCATCCTTCAGCACGCTGACCTAGTTCTCCTTTCATCAAGGAGATCATGCTATCTGGGAAAGCAAGTGTATGGCCCTTCTCTTTGACATCGTCTATAGTCAGATCATTAGCTGTCATAAACATGGCCATATCTCCAACTACCTTACTTGACGGAGTAACTTTGACAATACCTCCCAGGTGATCATTTACAGCTTTATAATTTCGTTTGATCGTTTCAAATTTGTCTTCTAATCCAAGACCTCTTGCCTGCGGCTTCAAATTAGAATATTGACCTCCCGGAATTTCATGCTCATATACCTCTGCCGTGCCAGCTCTTAATTCTGTTTCAAACCCATAGTAATATTGTCGCACAGTCTCCCAATAATTTGAAAATTGGTTGAGACTTTTTAAGTCTATTTTACGATCGCGTTCATGACCATCCATCATCGCCACAATAGAATTAAAATTAGGTTGGGATGTCAATCCCGACATCGAACTAAGTGCGACATCTACAATATCCACTCCAGCTTCAATTGCCTTCATATAAGTCGTAGACTGAATAGAAGATGTGTCATGTGTATGTAGATGAATCGGGATGTCTACAGCTTCTTTAAGATGGTTGATCAGGTATTCAGCTCCCCTTGGTTTTAACAGACCAGCCATATCTTTTATGGCCAAAATATGCGCGCCCTCATCCTCTATAGCGCGAGCCATGTCAAGATAATATTGAAGGTTATATTTATTATTCTCCGTAGAAAGCACATCCCCGGTATAGCATATTGAGACTTCTGCTATCGCATTTGTTTCATTGCGAATAGTGCGAATACTGGTCTTCATCGCTTCCAGCCAATTAAGAGAATCAAATACTCTAAATACGTCAATGCCACTTTGCCATGCCTCTGTAATAAATTTTTCTATCAAATTGTCAGGGTAGGCCTTATATCCTACTGCATTGGATCCTCTTAATAACATCTGAAGCAATACATTCGGCAGACTTTCTCTTAGTTTTTCTAATCGTTGCCAGGGGCACTCTTTTAGAAACCTCATAGATACATCAAATGTGGCTCCACCCCATACCTCCATTGAAAACAAATCGGCACCGTGTGCGCGGGCATAACTATCAGCCCCATTTATCAAATCTATCGTTCTTACCCGAGTCGCTAGTAATGATTGATGTGCATCTCTCATAGTCGTATCTGTGTAGAAGATACGGGGTTCGTCCCTGACCCATTTGGCGAAAGCCTCTGGTCCTAATTTGTCTAATTTCTGTTTGGTGCCTTCAGGTACACTTATTTTATTCGAATTAACCGGTACGATGGCTTCAACTAATCTCTTATCCGGATCATTCGTCTTGATATCTTTGTTTCCATTCACGATTACTTCACCTAAATATGTGATGAGCCTGGTAGCGCGATCTTTCCAACCAGGAGGCGTAAGTAATTCTGGATGA
>JAJCYJ010000702.1 GCA_029262975.1 Saprospiraceae bacterium | reverse complement strand
CGCAGGCTCAAGACTTACGGCATTATCAGCATATAAAGCATCCTGTGCCTTTTCCCATTGACCTGTCTTACATAATTCAATTAATTGGTTAGCAATTTCTGCAGTTGTCATAGTATTAGTGTTTAAATTAAGAAATTATATTTTTTGAATGTATAAAGCGAATTAGTGCTGATTGGACCTCTTAATCTTTTCTAATTTATCCTTTAGAAAATGAGATTCCTTTTCACTGCCGCTGGAAGATATCGCTCTTTCGAGTAATAATTCTATTTGAAATTGATCCTTGAGTCGACTGTATAATTCTACACCCACCATGTAATATATAGTCTTGTTTGAATTAAAATTATTAATTGAAATATTGTCAAATAGCACTTTTGCTTCAGTGATTTCATCAAGATGTAAGTGTACAATTACGAGATTGAGCAGGACAAGATCCTGTTTGTCAAAATAGTAAAGCTTTTCATATAATAATTTTAGTAGCTTCCAATTTGTGCTTTCGATGTTTTTGGCCATACAATGCTGGGCACTTATAAATGCTTCTACCTGGTATTTAGATTTTTCCTCAGATGATGAAGCAGATTTTTCTAAATAGTGATGACCAAGTTTGATAAAATATGGATCCCATTTACTCCGGTCTTGTTCATTTAATAAAACTATATTATTGTTGTCATCTAACCTGCTTTCATATCGCGATATGTGATAGCACATGAGTGACATTAATGCAAATGTGTCCGTATTAGAAAGACGATGATCCGCCAGGTATTTACACAATCTCATCGCCTCAAGACATAAATCCTTTCTAATCCATAAATCCTGATGCGTAGAATAAAAACCTTCATTAAATAACAAGTAAAGCGACCTATGGACCATTTTCAGTCTTGACTGCAATTCATGTTCACCTGGCCATTCGAACTTTATACTTTTTTCTTTGATTGTCCTACGAGCCCGCATGAGCCGTTTTTTAATTGTGGCTTGTTTAATCATTAAGGCCCGGCTTATTTCCCGGTCTCCTAACCCTGCCAGTGTCTTGAGCATAAAAGCAAGCTGATCTTCTTTGCTTAAATAAGGATGACAAATTAGAAATAATAGTTTTAGTTCAGGATCACTCACACTTTCGTCAACCAAGTGCTCTTCAATACTCAAATCTGATGTATGCTTATCTGTGAGATCAGTTTCGCCAGATCTTGTCTCTTTGCGGATAATGTCTATAAAGGCATTTTGAGCGGTGCGATATAACCAGCCCTGGGGATGTTCAGGTTTTCCCTGGTAAGGCCATGTTTTAAGCGCCTTGTAATAAGCTTCCATGACAGCATTTTCTATAGATTCAAGCCTGGTAGCCCCATATTTGTTCATTAATGATGAAATGAGTTTGCCATATGTTTTTCTGAACAGATGGTCTACCTCAGTGTTGATATTTCCGGTCATTTCCGCCATCAAAAAGCTTGTATTTCTCTTATTTCTATTTTCCCGCCAAGGTCATAATCGGGATAACCTTTCGTAAGCGTAGTGACATGCTCTAAATCTTTGGCTTTTAACAAGAAATATCCCGTAACTAATTCTTTGGTTTCGACAAAAGGCCCATCTGTAGATAGTCCTGTGCTTTCCACCATTTTTGATTGATTCTTCAGCGCACGACCATCTATGAATATATCGTCCTTTTTTAAATCTTCCACCCACTCATTCCACAGATTCATCCGTCTTTGAAAATCTTCAGGCGACATGTCATTCGTCTCATAATCTCCTCCTATAAAAATCATCATGAATTCTTTCATTGTGTTAATTTTTTGGCCTTTAAAAATCTTTATTGCCTAATAGACGTCTAAGGGAAAACGAAAGTGGACAATTTTGTGTTTTTTTTTCTTGAGGACTCAAAAAAATCAGAATTCAGCATAATTTGACATATAGTCCAGATATTAACTTTCAAAAAACAGCACACTTTGCTTCGTCCATCCGAAGAAATATATCTTATCTACAAAAATGAGCAGGGTGGTTTTCAGGGTCCCATCTTAATTAAATTGTTGCGGCTTACAGAAGTCAGGCCATAATAGAGAAAGAGCCTTTAATTGCCACAAAGTTTGTCGATAGCATGTTATCATTTATATAAAATATGCCGTGCATACCGTAAGGTGATGACTCAATTCGTACATTGTTGGATTCATCAACACTATTATATTTCTTCAATTATCTAATATGAAAAAACTATTCTTTATAGCTCTTGGTCTCTTTTTAATACATACCGCAAGTGCACAGATCGATGCAAAATTGATGCGCCAGGCGGACATATCTAATAACCATATTTGTTTCGTCTATGGTGGAGATATATGGTTGGTAGAAAAAGAAGGCGGCACTGCCATGCAAATCACACATTCACAGGGTGAAGAGTCCTATCCCAGGTTTTCTCCGGATGGTAGTCACATTGCCTATTCTGCCAGTTATCAAGGGAATATAGACGTCTATGTAATACCAGTGACAGGGGGGCTCCCAACACGTGTAACTTATAAGTCATGGCCTGACCGGATGGTAGAATGGCACCCTGATGGTGATCATCTGTTAATTGCATCGAGAAATGAAATCGGACCAAGATCGTCCAGACAATTATTCAAAGTCAGCAAGGATGGTGGATTGCCTGAAAGACTTCCCTTGCCATATGGCGAACTGGCATCTTATTCTCCAGATGGAGATAAATTGGCTTACATCACCAAGATCACTGAGAATTATCCTTTTAAAAGATATCGGGGTGGGCTTGCATCCGATATATACATCTACGATTTTAATAGTGGGCATGTAGAAAATATTACCGATAGTCATGCCATTGATGGCAAACCTTCGTGGGCCGGTCCTGCTCTCTATTTTTTATCTGACAGAGATGAACATATGCGATTGAATATTTGGTCCTATAATCCGGAAACCAAAGAGTCCATCCAAAGAACGAATTTTACTGATTTTGATATTTCGCACCTTGCAGCAGGTCCTTTTGATTTGGTCTATGAAGCCGGAGGAATCATGTATAAAATGAATTTTACAGACCATACCTCACAACCAGTAGACATCAAAATTGTGAGTGACTTAACTGCCGAAATGCCGCGGTCAGAAGATGTTAGTCGATCGATCAGTAATGTCACAGCGTCTCCTGACGGGAAAAGATTGATATTTGAAGCACGTGGTGAGCTGTTTGATGTGCCTGGTAAGGAAGGGTATACCTTGAATCTTACAAAATCGAGCGGTGCCTTTGATCGAGAACCGGCATGGTCTCCAGATGGCAAAAACATTGCTTATTGGAGTGATAAAAGTGGTGAAAATGAAATTTATCTTCAGGAATATGGAAGTGCAAAAGATGCCCGAAAATTAACCAATCATGGTATCGGTTATGGTTATACGCTGTACTGGTCACCGGACAGCAAGCATATCACTTATGTAAATTATAAAAATGATATCAATATCATTGAAGTTGAATCAGGTACTGAAGTCGTTGCAGATAATCTCGATTGGAACCTGGGACATGGTAGCCGACATGGTTATAATATAGCGTGGTCCCCGGATTCTAAATGGATCACTTATGATAAGGGTGGTGATAATGCCAACTCTTCTCTCTTTGTATATAACCTGGGTGATCAAAAAGTGACCCAATTGACTAGTGGGTTTTATAATGACAGCTCACCAATATTCAGTACGGATGGTAAATATATATTTTACAATACAGATCGTCATTTAGCCCCTCATTATTCAGATATGGGAGATGGTACTTGGGTTTATCCTAATGCTACGCAGTTGGCTGCTCTTCCAATGACGAAAGATGTTCCTCATCTTTTAGGGCCGAAGAATGATGAGTTGAAAGAAAAGAAAACGGAAAAAGATACTTCAGAACTTGTTGTAACAATCGATTTTGATCGATTAGAAAGTAGATTAATTATCCTTCCTGCTAAACCGGGTAATATGGGAAATCACCTGGCTTTTGAGGGGAAGCTGGTCTATGTCCGATCCCCAAATACAGGTTCGGAAAGCAGAGATCGTTCGTTGATTTTATATGATTTTGAGGAACGAGAAGAAAAGACCATTATGGACAAGATCGATGGTATGACTGCTACGGCTGATGGTAAGAAGATGATTGTTAGAAGTAATGGCAAGTATGGCATCATTGATCCGAAACCAGGACAAAAGATCGAAGATCCCATTCCAACGGACGGACTGACTATGAATTTGATACCCCGTGAAGAATGGCATCAGCTTTTTAATGATGCCTGGCGACGGCACAGGGATTTTTTCTATGACCCCAACATGCACGGACTTGATTGGAATGAATTAAAAAGCAGGTATGGATCATTGATCGAAGATGCCAGAACTCGATGGGATGTGTCGTTTATCATTTCTAATTTAAGCGCAGAATTAAGTGCTGGACATACGTATACATTTGGTGGAGATGTAGAAAATGTAAAATCTCAGAATACAGGTTATCTGGGCATAGACTGGTCCCTGGATGGAGATAAATATCGTATTAAGCGAATTGTAAAACCGGCTGCCTGGGATTCTGAAATACGATCTCCGTTTGATGTAACCGGGGTTGATATTAATGAAGGAGATTATATCCACAGTGTAAATGGTGTAGCTCTTGATCCCGCGCTCGACCCATATGCTTTCTTCGATGGACTTCAGGACAAGACAGTCTCACTTATGGTCAGTAAAAATGGTGTAGATACATCAGCCAGGGAGCATATTATCAAATGTCTTTCGATAGGTGACGAATCGAGATTAAGACATCTTGAATGGATCGAACAGAATCGACAGGAAGTTGAAAAATTGTCCGATGGCAAGTTGGGCTATATCTATATGTCGAATACAAGCGGAAGAGGCCAACTTGAATTGGTTAGAATGTATTATGGACAATTAGATAAGGAGGGTTTTATAATTGATGAGCGCTTTAATGGCGGCGGCCAGTTAGCAGATCGTTTTTTAGAATTAATGAAACGACCAGTTGTCTACAATCTCCATTGGAGACATGGAAGGGATCATACGCATCCCATTAAGACAAATACTGGTCCGATGGGCATGCTTATAAATGGATGGGCAGGATCAGGAGGAGATGGATTACCCTGGGCATTCCAGGAATTAGAAGCGGGACCTATTGTAGGCGAACGGACATTGGGTATCCTTGTTGGTCCGGCAACCGGTCACAGACTGATAGATGGAGGTGGTATTACTGTACCAGGAGCAAGGTTATATGATAACGACGGACATTGGTTTTGGGAAGGAATAGGCGTCTCACCGGACATCGAGGTATGGGATGACCCAAATATTTTGATGCAGGGCCGAGATCCTCAGATAGAACGTGTTGTAAGCGAAGTGATGAAGCTCCTGGAGGTTGCTCCTCCTGCGATGACTCCTGCTCCTGCATTAGAAGATCGAACGTCGAAAGGATTATCTAATAAAAAGTAAAGTACAAACGAATATCGGATAAAGAAATAAATAGTCATTTTGACTTGCAGCAGCAACTGTAAGGCAATCGTATATTTTGAAATCTAATCTAATTCACGTGTCGGGATTATAGGTTATGGTCAATAAAGTCCTGAAATTAAGATGTACTTGAGCTACACGATAATGCTTATATTGTAACATAAAATTGTCACAATGATTATGATAAAAACTATACTATTTTTATTTTTTCTGTCCTTTTGCCAACTTGGAATAAGTCAATCAACTATGGAAACTTCAGATCCGGATTTTGCGTCATTTCAATTAAAATCACTAGTCGATGAGCTTGCAGAGAAAGGAGGCCCATGGCTTCCATTTATGCAAGGTAAAAATGTGCTTACTGGCCTATATCATTTGAAAGCAGGTGCAGAAGATCGGCAACGGCCACACGATACGGATGAAGTATATTTTGTAGCTAGCGGACAGGGTAAGTTTATGGCAGGAGAAGAAGAGACAGGCGTAAAGACCGGGAGCATATTATTTGTGAAAGCAGGAGTGCAACATCATTTTTTTGATATTACTGAAGATTTGGTTCTTATTGTTTTCTTTGATCAATAACCACAGCTTGACGCCAATGGAATAGTGAATCTAAGAAATGTATTTAGAATCTGGCAAGTCAGAAAAGGCACAAATGAGTATCGCTTATATTGCAATAGTTTAAATTATAATTTTGAAAGTCTTTTCTATTAGATTATCACGCTCGATTCAATGAACTTTCGAATTCTTCCCTGCCTCTTATTACTAGCCATTTCGGCAATAAGTTGTCATTCAAAACATAAAAATCAATTGGTGATTGCCACTTCTTCTAATATGCAATTTGCTATGGAAGAATTAATGGAGGCATTCACCATTGAGACTTCTATACCATGTGCTATCACTTTGAATTCTTCAGGGAAGCTTACAGCACAAATAAAAGAAGGCGCGCCTTTTGATATCTTTTTTTCCGCTGATTTAAAATTTGCGGCAGAATTGTTTGATAGTGGTTTGACGACATCATCACCTAAAATATATGCATATGGATCTTTGG
>JAJCYJ010000701.1 GCA_029262975.1 Saprospiraceae bacterium | reverse complement strand
ATTTTGCAAAAGCTGGAGCCTTGATATTTGCTCATGAAAATGTTCGAGACAGAATGTCTAAGGAGCATAAACGTGGAGAAAATGTCCTGCCACCATCACCTGATATTGCACTCCCGGTAGTCACCTATAGCGATCAAATGCAATTGTACTTTATGGGAGAGCCCATACTTGTCACGCACGTACATAACGGACATACTGATGGAGACTCATTTGTTTTCTTTCCAGAAAGTAATGTGATGCATATGGGAGATTGTTTTTTTCATAAGCGATTCCCATATATTGATTTGAACAGTGGCGGTTCTATTGTAGGATTGATAGCTGGTGTAGAGGCTGCACTCATGATCGTCGATGATAATACCCAAATTATACCCGGTCATGGACCCATGGCAACTAAAGCCGATCTGAGCAAATATCTCACTTTTCTAAAAACGATCAAAGAACGCGTACAATCCTATGTGGAAAATGGCAGGGGGGCTGAAATGATGGATGCCAATAAAATAGTAGAAGGATATGAGGATTGGGCGTGGGGATTTATTAATGCCGAACGAATAGCAAGTATTGTACATTCAAGTTTGAGTTCTGGAAATTAATAGCTAGTGCTTTAAGTACTGGTCCATAATTTATAATTATAATCATTAAGGAAGGCCTGCATGGTCTTTCCAAAAGATGGTTATTGCAAAGAAAAACTTCGTACCTCTTTAATCGGTAGATGATCTCCCTCATCTTTGCCATAATATGCAGTTTGAATTGTGCCTTCTCGATCTACCAAAAAGTCTGCCGGCATGGTTGTTATGCTTCCTTTCAAGGTCGTAGGCAGGTAGCCTTTTGACATACCTTTTATCAATGTTGGCAGTCGGGTGACCATACCTTTCACCACCCCTGATATAGAATGTTCTATACCATACATTTTATAATACTTATTATCCGGATCAGCCAAGATTGGAAACGGTGGCTGATGTCGACTCGCATGTTTTTGAAGATTATCGAGCGGAGAATCAAAAATGGCTACAATTTCAAATTCATCCCCGAACTCATGATATCTCTTGACAAGTTCATGCATTCTCATATTACAAAATGGACATGATGCAAATCGAAAGAATGAAAGCATGAACGGCTTGCCATAAAGATCTCTCATGTCAAATTCTCCATTTTCAATATTTGGCAAGACAAGATTAATCACCTTAGTACCCTCTTCAATTCGCATATTTTTTAAATTCTTATGATAACAATTCTAATTGCGTAAGTTTTATTTTTAGCCATTCAACACATTCTGAATCTAAAATTGAAATTAAAATAAAATCTCACTGGTCTATGGTGCGATTCATTGTTCGCGACAGAATGACACGGTAGGTGTCAGAGCTGTTTAGCCAGGGGTAGAACGAAGTGGCACCTCTGGTGAAAAGCGATGTAATTAAAAGGAGTTGGCGGCATTTTTCCTTGCTCGCCGAAGCTTTAGCGAAGGAGAGGATCTAATTACCAAATAATGACACCTCGAAAAACTAAATTCTGAACTGCACCCCCGGTCTATTTATTATTCAATTCAAATTGTTCCTCCAGGTGGTACTTATAGTGCTGGGCATGAAACAGTTCCATCTGTTGAAAAGTAAGCTTACCCATCATCGGATTATAAAATACTTTTTCAGGACCATGCCTATATAATCGGGCAACGGCCTCATTTATTGTAGCTACTGCCTGTACTAAATCTGACATTCTTGGAGGATCAAGGTCTTCTCTTTTTTTGTCCGAAGGGCGATGTTTGAAATGTGCCCCTTTATCAATAAACCTCATAAAGCCTAATTGCTTTTCATTCAATTCTTTTGGAGCAGGTCCATAATCTTTAACACTTGATTTTGTTATCCAAATAAGATGTTCTACCATATGGTGGGCAGTCATGATTCCAAATCCCGGTTCGTCATTCGACTTTAGTTTTTCAAGTAAAAGCGGGACGGTCTCTGTAAGGTATAGTTTGTGCTCATTCATATACTTATAAGTTGAATTACATACAATGATATAAAAGAAACGCGAACTCCCGGTAGGAGATAAAATAAAGTCAAAGTACGCGGACAGTCATTTGATCCTTTGTCTCCGCCCATGACCTTTAGATTTGGGGAAGTCTAAATATTGAAAATGTCCTTGATGAGTGAATCACATTAAATACTGAGTCAATTAGTGAGGTACATCGCAATCATATAAATGATCGATTTATCACCCAATCCTATATCTTAGCCGCTTTAATTCAGAATAATGGCCAAGGTCTCACTTAAAGGAATGAAGTTTTATGCTTTTCACGGCTACTACGAGTTCGAACGCAGGGTAGGGAATAATTTTATATTGGATGTAGAGACAGAGTTTGAACTTTCTGAAAGTCCGGAAGAGCATATTGAAAAAACTGTGAATTACGAATCTTTATATGAGATTTGTCAACAGATTATGCATAAGAAATACAGTCTTCTTGAGTCCGTTGCTTATGATATCGCAAGGAAGATAAAAGATGAATTTGAGATTATTAATAAGGTTAAAGTTACCTTGAGCAAATTGAATCCCCCATTAGATGGAAAGGTTGAAAAATCTGAAATTATCATTGAGCTTTAACCTGTCGATAGGCTTTTTTTAATATTTGTCTGCGTCTACCTTTTAAATTCAATAATTATGAATCAAATAAAATACTCCATTACAGTTATCATGAGTCTTTTCTTCATGGCCTGTCCATCCAGCCTACAAGACTTTTTAGAAGCTCCTTTGTCAACAGCAGATATTGCTTCAGGCTTAAAAGAAGCCCTTAATCTTGGGACTGGGGAAGCCGTGGACTTTCTTTCTGCCCAGGATGGTTATTATAAATCCGCTTATAAAATTTTGTTGCCGGAAGAAGCGAGAAAAGTAACAGATAAATTACAAGTGATCCCCGGATTTTCAAACGTGGAAGAAAT
>JAJCYJ010000700.1 GCA_029262975.1 Saprospiraceae bacterium | reverse complement strand
TGTCTGACATTTAACTGACTGACCGACTCGGAGAGATATACAATGCCCTGACGATTAGAATCCAACATCCCTTCCATATCCCCTACATCAACGCCCAATATCTTCTCGGGTGCTTTTAATACTTTTTGATTGCCTTTGACATAGACATCGCAACGATATTCATTAACCAGGTCTCTATAATAATTTCTCTTTGATATAGCTTGTCTGATGATGGCATAGGCAGGATCCTCTCGATTAGCTGCTATTACAACTTCATTGAGAAAGGTAGATTGTGGTATAAGTTGGATATCAATAGTCTGGTCTTTATCGATGATCTCAACATCGAGAACCTCAGCTTTGTAACCTATAAATTGATAGACTAATTCATAACTTCCTTTATCTAATCGCAGCACATAATCGCCTTCAGGATTGCTTACTGTCCCGCGTGTAGAATTCTTCACATATATGCTGACATATGGAAGTGGCTCTCCGGATTCGTCAATGATCTTACCAATGATCGTCTGAGATCCTAAAGGAAGGCTAATACAAAGAATGAAGAAAGATGTAATGAATCTTTGAATTGGTAAAAACATGCAAATTATTTCTCGTGCAGAAGTACAACACAATGACCAATTCATAACGAAAATTAGACGAATAACGTCTTCTTTCTACATACGATCTGTCTAAAGCCTATTCCACCTTACGCGTAAGTACAATTTTCTCCTTCGATTTATCGACAATATGATTATATAGTTCTTTGAGACTGGGGTATTCATTAGGAAGGAAATAATCTGTATTTAATTTAAACGAATAGTCAATGACGATAGACTCCCCTAATTCTTTGACGGAATATAAAAATTGTGCCGTCTTGTTGGGTAGGGCCATTTTTAGATTCTCCGGCAAAGATTCGATGACATATCCCTCGGGCAGATTGATAGTAATAATTTGCCGCGTATTCATAAATGAAGAATAGAAAACCGGAAACTCTCTATTCTCCTCATAAAACGGATTATCTTTCATTCCAAAATCCAGGGCTGCATCAAGAAATATTTGGTCTCCAACTTTAGCTATTTCATTATAGATTTGCTCGTCATAGAGAAGTTTGATATCCTTATTTATATCATCCAGATTTTGCACCTCGTTGATTGTATAATCATTTTCAAAGACTACGTCCTCTTCTTCATCTTCATCATCCTCGCTTTCTTCTTCAGTTCCCTCATCTTCAGTTTCACTTTTTCTATCCTGGTCAATACGATAGGAGGTGGCTGCATAATTCTTAAGCACCCTCGTGCCGGTTCCTATTAAGCCAGGCATTTCTAAGTCCACATCGTACTTCGCCATAGTTACTGATCGAAAAGTATTGGGATTCTCCAATTCGATGATGCTCCCTTGGTCTCCATTTATCAATAACCCATTTATATTAACAGCACGCTTTGGCAATTGTCCAATCGGAACATATTTGGAAGTAGCATCCAGTAGTAAAAATTGTTCACCTACTGGTACATAGGCAAGCAGGTAATTAAATTCTGTCCTGCTAGGAAAATTTTTATTGAGCAGACCCGAATGTCTTGCCTTCAATAAAAGTGGTTTGGCATCTATACCAGATTGGACCAGTAAATTCAAGAGAAATAGATTAATATCCCCAACATTCCCTGATTTATTTTTTAATAAATTCTTTAATCCTTCGTTCCTGCCAATACCATAGTCTCCATCCCAGCTAAAATTCTGCTGTACATATGAAAAAACTGATTGAATTTTTTCGTCATCTGTTTTTCCGTCAAGCGTTTCTAAGAATGGTTCCAGCGACTTTGTTCGCTTATTCAACTCTTTGCCAAAATACTTTGCATCCATGAGGTCCTTCGCTATTTCATTCCAGTCTTTGACATAGAACTCCTGCATAGCATTTGGAAACTGTGAAGAATACAATTCGTATTTCAGTCCAGATCGATAATCTTCAATATCCAGGACGTAGTCATCTTCAACCAGGGCTGGTACGTCGCGTGCAATGAAGGTGTACGCCCTATCTGTATTATAATCTCCATTAACATCTTTCTGGCTTCTTTCAATAGGTACAAAACCAGTGGGCACGGGCGTATAAGTATAATAACTTGGAATCCTGACTTCGTATTCCGCATATTCGATCGGGACATCTCCTTGAAAAGTAAATCTTGGAATAAAAAATCGATATGGTGTTCTGAATGTATACTTAATGTCTATTACTGATCCTGCTCTGACGTCGGGAAGTGCAAATTTCTTTTGAGACCAATGTTCAGATGTTTCTTCCAAAAACACATCTTTATTACTTAACTTAGATTCCGTTATTTTTCCATTTTTACTATTAAATGTAATGGCCTTAAGTGAAGATATTTTCTCCCTTTCAGATCCGTTACGATATAGCCCAAGAGTAAATCGACCATATCGTTCTCCGTCTTCGTTATAAACTTTTATGCGTTCGTGATGCTCGATCACCAGAAAAATATTGGCAGGCGTTACATCAAAGTAAGCTTTAGCTTTTTTTATCAGATAGCATGCGTCTGCTGAACTATCTGTCGGATGCACAAGTTGTGTTACTATTTCTTTATCAACTTTTCCAAATTTCTGCGCCACCAAACAATTAATAGATAAAGACAAAGCTGTAACAATAAATATTATTTTAAAAAAATATTGTAGTGAAGTTTTCATTTTGTGATATTATATTTTACAATCACCATATTCGATTAAATCTGACTATGATTTATTAGAAATTGAAAATTTTGTTCGTTCTGATTTTCTAATTTTGTCAAAAAACCTTTTTATATCATCATATTGATCCGGGCTATAATTACCTTTGTTAAGCTCAAAGACTCTTTGCACTTCATATGACCCTATGTCACTTTCTGTAACTGTTTGACTATAATAGCCATATGCACTTTTCAGGATTATATCTTCTGGAATGTTCCATCGATACCCCTTTGGTAAATCGTAAGTAAGAGTAGAGGTATATTTTTTTGAGCGAGGAAAATAAATGTCGTTTTCCCGGTTAGAATCCTTCTTCAATCTTGGAATTGAAAAGGGCAGGAAGGACGATTTGAATAACATATAATCTCCGGCAATTTCCCCATATTTAGAAGCTGAAAAATTATAATGTTGTGAAGCCTTTATGTGTTCTTCATCAATGTCCAAAGAATGTTCATGCATTTCTAATTTATCAAATTGCGAAAAAAGTGATGTCATAAAATATTCTTCGAATTCCTTTTGATCCATATTTTTCAAATATATTCCCTGATTATATCTGAGTCCATAGTCTACAATATCAATATTAACCTTGATATCTCCCAAGTCCGAGAAGTGAACCCTCCCCATAATCTCATTTTTATTTTGTTCTTTATCATATACCGGAGTTCGGACTAATTTTCCTCCAATATCTGAAACCTGTAAAGCAAGTCGATCATCGGTAAAACTACCTAAGTAGTTAAATGGATTATTGTGAGAAGTACAGTCTAACCATATCGTATCAGGTCCCATTGGCACATTGACTATAACATGATTAGCAGGAGCCACAGCAGCATAGTTTTCGAATATATCTTCTGGCATTTGTGAACCTGCTCTAACGATAACATAGTTGGCCTCGATGTCATAGGCTTCCAGTAGGGACTTCATATAAAATGACAATGCCTTACAATCACCATATTTTACATCATGTACTTTTTGAGCGCTCAGTGGGACAAGCCCACCTTCATCTAGCCCTATAAAAATGTATCGGGTATTTTCCTGGACATAATCGTATATCGCTTTTACAATCTCCTTTTTATCCTTGATATCTTTCAGGATTACAGCTAAATCTTGTCTAGAAATATTATGGTCGAGATCCGCTTTATCAGCAATCAAACTGTGGTATACCCATGCACCAAATTCATTCCAATTTTGTACGCTTCCAGGGCGCCCTTCATATTCGAATGATTCAGGAGTAAGGAATACAACAGGATATTTATTGTAAATGGAAGGGCTATATGATTCATCAAAAATTACTGGCTGATTACGCATCTCATAGACGTATTCAGATACCTTCTTTATATCAAATTTTTCAATATTCCGCTCACTTACCCTTATGGGAATATCCGTTCTATTAACCAAACTAAATTGGGCATATTCCACTGAAATATTAGGTCCGGCCAACGGCCACCAGCGAGGTAATTGCAGTGTATTATTTGATTCTTCCTTCCATGAAGTCTCTATTGTAACCGGATAAGAAACGGGTTCATAGTTAAATAGCTTAAGTCGGGTGTCAGATATCATGGATGCTCCGTCGTAAGCTATTTGATCTTCAATGTCCCGGGACTTTACTTCCCGTATAATCTTTCCTTTTTTATCATATATCGTGATTTCAATGTCTTTAATCTTGGAGGTACCTTCTTTATAAAACTCCCTAAAATGGGCGAATCCAGCCCCCTTTTTACTCATTATCGTTATAACGCGGGTATAATAATCTGTATGCTTATTGCTCGATTCAAGGATAATCCTGGCTTCATCCTTGCGAATAACGGCATGGGCCTT
>JAJCYJ010000699.1 GCA_029262975.1 Saprospiraceae bacterium | reverse complement strand
TTGTTGGGTGGCCTTCACAGCGCCCCACACACCCTTTCATGTACCGCCTGACGAAATGCATGAACAGGGTAAATTGCCGGAAGATGAAATCAGCATAGAGGCTGATGGCCTACCATATTACATGGCAATGCTTGAAAGTGTTGACTTTGAAATAGGACGACTATTGGCAAATATTCCTTCCGAAGTGCTTGCTAATACGACCATTATATTTATCGGAGACAATGGTACATCACGCAGTGTCATACAATCTCCTTACCGACCGTTCCAGAGTAAAGGGAGTTTATATCAGGGTGGAATACATGTCCCAATGATCATATCTGGCAATGGTGTTAGCCGAAGAGGAGTGAAAGAGTCCAGTCTTGTAAATACTACCGATTTATTCGCTACGATTGCAGAATTATCAGGTCTCGATGTAGCTGAATATGAAGATAGTCAGAGTTTCTACTCCACGTTTACTAAGGCCGAATCAGGAAGCAGGGTATACAATTACTCAGAAGTCGCCTTAGATCAGGATAATAAATCAGGTTATACTGTGCGCAATGATGAATACAAACTAATTCATTTTGAAAATGGAGCACAATTGTTTTTTGATTTGTTGGTAGACCCTTACGAAAAAGATGAATTAAATATAGATGCACTTAGTTCGCAGCAAAAGGAAGCCTATGACGACCTGATTCAACAAGTAAATTTGATTAGAAATTAAGGTATTCAGGAATTTTAATGCTACATATACTATTGTTGGTCCATCGAGACTTCACATAATTCTTTTAAGGCGAATTCTACCACTTCTAAATAGCTTGTTAATTTAACTTACCTTTGCGGCTCAATTTAAAAATCATACCTTTTTGCCAAATTTTAAAAAACTTGGACTTTCTTCTGAAGTAACGAAAGTCCTGAAAGAGCTTGGTTTCGAGAAACCAAGTGAGATACAAGAACAGGCCATCCCAAACCTTATTACTAAAAACACCGATTTTATAGGACTTGCTCAAACAGGAACGGGTAAAACTGCCGCATTTGGGCTTCCATTATTGGAGCGAATAGATTCGTCTAATCCATCTACCCAGGCGTTAGTTTTGGCGCCAACCAGAGAATTGGGTCAGCAGATTGCAGCACATCTGTATCAATACAGTAAATACCTTGATAAAATAAATGTCCTGGCCGTATATGGAGGAGCAGCGATTCACAATCAAATCAAATCTCTTAAAAAGCCACAACACATAATTATAGCTACCCCTGGTCGCTTAATTGACCTGATCAAGAGGAAGGCCATTAAGTTGGATAAATTGCAATTTCTAGTACTTGATGAAGCCGACGAAATGCTCAATATGGGCTTTAAGGAGGAGATCGATGAGATTCTTGCTTATACACCTGACGATAAGCTGACTTGGTTGTTTTCTGCAACGATGCCGCCGGAAATCAAAAAGATTGTCAAAAAGTATATGGATCAACCTCTCGAAGTGAGAGTCAATTCAAAAAATGAAGTAAATGCTAATATCGAGCATTTGTATGCTGTGGTGCGTCAAAAAGACAAGACAGATGCATTAATGCGTTTTTTAGACATTCAACCAGACCTTCGAGGAGTGGTTTTTTGCCGAACAAAACGAGATACACGAGATTTAGCGGATGTACTACTAAAGAAAAAATATCGTGCAGATGCGCTGCATGGAGACCTCACTCAAGGCCAAAGGGACAGGGTAATGCGGCGATTCAAGGCGCATGAATTACAAGTCCTAATTGCTACAGATGTAGCTGCGAGAGGTATCGATGTCAATGATCTGACGCATGTTTTTCATTTTACTTTGCCGGATCAACTGGCATATTATACACACAGAAGTGGTAGAACAGCCAGAGCCGGGAAAAGTGGAACATCGATCGCTTTTATAAGTGGCAGGGAAGAAAGAAAAATACGCCAGATAGAAAAACAATTGAGTATTTCTTTTCAGCAGGCCATAATTCCAAATGCTGAGAATATTGCTGATATTACTGTTGAAAAATGGTGTAAGCGGATTCTTGAGACGAGTTCGAAAAATAAAATAGATCCGGCCATTATCGATAAAGCTAATATACTTTTTGGCAACTTATCGAAAGAAGAACTGACTGCCAAAATATTGATACACGAACTGGCTAAACTAAATGTCGATAGTGATAAAGATCTTAATGACACTTTTAGAAAAGACGTATTTGGTTCAGGAGAAAGAAGAGACGGGGGATATAAAGGGCGTAAAAAAGTCTTTCATAAAAAAGGTGGACACCGGGATAGATTTAAAAGCAGAGGCAAGAAAGACAACGCCAGATATAAGAAGAGAAAGTAAAATATCAAGACACAGTCTTCCTTTTACATTTGATGGTAATTCACTTAGTATTAGCCAGCCTATTCAATAAATGTGGTGGGGAAATGAATACTTATCCCATTCGCGATTTGAAGGCACTTGTATCTATCAACGATTTTCTTGTATACCCGAAAAGTATGTAAATCCGCTATGTATCGGTTAAATCAAGATAATTGCTAGGACATATTGATAAGAGCATTCCATTTCCGTTCTTTATAGTCAAATCCGTGAAACGCGAAAATTCTCGCAGAATTAGATTGTGCAAAAAAATAAACTATAAGTAGACCTGGTGGAAGATGTTGTGATACTTATTATTCCCAAAAATTTTGTTTAATAATAAAATTCAAAAATTTTAACATGAAGATCGGTATTGTAAGAGAAGGAAAAAATCCACCAGATAAAAGAGTACCATTTACACCTCAACAATGTATAACCATACAAAAAGATTACCCCGAGGTAAATCTGGTTGTACAACCTAGCAATGTCCGATGTTTTAGTGACGATGAGTATAGCAATCTTGGTATTATACTACAGGAAGATTTGTCAGATTGCGATGTTCTTTTTGGTATAAAAGAGGTTTTAGTGGAAGATTTAATACAGAATAAAACATACTTCTATTTTTCTCATACTCATAAGCTACAGCCATACAATCGAAAACTTATCCAGGCCATTCTGCAAAAAAAAATCACACATATTGATTATGAATGCCTCACATACGAAAACGGATTTAGGGTAATTGGTTTTGGCAGGTATGCAGGTATAGTAGGTGCCTACAACGGATTAAAAACTTATGGTTTACGTCATAAGATATTTCAATTAAAGCCGGCTCACCAATGCACAGATCTATCAGAGATGAAAATAGAACTTACCAAAACTAAAATGGGAAGTGCGAAAATAATTCTGACAGGTTCAGGCAGGGTGGCAAAAGGGGCTCATGAAATACTCGAAGCAGCAGGGATTAGAAAAGTCGATGTTGAGCATTTTCTTGCGCACACTTTTGAACATGCCGTTTATTGCTGGATTGATGCCAATGAATATGTAGCTCATAAAGATGGACATGAATTTGATTATAACCATTTTTTCAAAAATGGGTCGGATTATGTATCTACTTTTGAAAGATTTACGAAAGTGTCAGATTTATATATCGCCGGGCATTTTTGGGATAATTCATCTCCTGTCTTTTTTACAGCTGATATGGCGGCTTCCGAAGATTTCAATATAAGTGTAATTGCGGATATAAGTTGTGATATAGCTTGCGCCATACCCTCTACCCTTAGACCAAGTACAATTGCAGCACCTGTTTATGATTATGATCCATTAACAGGAAGTGAGGCCTCACCTTATAGTGATGACAGTAATATTTCAGTCATGGCTGTGGATAATCTGCCATGTGAATTGCCTGTTGATGCGTCCGAGGGCTTTGGAGCTATTCTAATAAAAGATATTCTACCGCTCGTTATACATGGAGATAAAAATGATATTTTAGAAAGAGCAACCTTTACAAACGATCAGGGACAATTAACAGAAAGATTCGCTTATATGTCTGATTTTGTTTTGGAGAAATAGCTGTTTCAGACTTGATTTTGAATCTTTCGGGACAAAATCATACTACTAAGCACATTCTAAGTTTGACGGTTAGTGACAATTTTATAAATTCATGGAGAACATAGAATTATGAAAAACTATATAGTAATTGGTATTCTTATCGTCTTTGTCTGCATGGAGAACCTCAATGGACAAGAGACTAGTTTTCAATGGCCGGAGGGAAAGAAAGCCGCTATAAGTTTGAGTTTTGATGATGCCCGTTTATCTCATCCGGGTGTTGGGCAAGAATTCTTTTCTAAATCAGATGCCAGGGTGACCTTTTATGTTCTACCGGGTGCTTTGAAAGAGAATATTGAAGGTTGGAAGAAAATTGTAAAAGATGGCCATGAAATAGGGAATCATACATTATTTCACCCTTGTACAGGTAATTTTCCCTGGGCAAAAAAACATGCAATTGAGCGGTATACCTTATCTGGTATAAAAAGTGAATTGATTGCTGCGAATCAACAGATTAATGAACTTCTCGGTGTCACACCCGTATCATTTGCATATACATGTGGTAACACTTTTGTGGGACGCGGAGAAAATACAAAAAGCTACGTTCCAATTGTAGCAGAACTTTTCCAGTCAGGAAGAGGGTGGTTAAATGAAGCACCTAATGATCCGGAATTCGCAGACTTGTCCCTACTACAGGGTATTGAGATGGACGGCAAAAGCTTTATTGAAGATATTAAACCTTTGATTGATCAGGCGAAGACCCGGGAAGGGTGGCTACTACTTGCGGGTCATGAGATTGGTGAGGATGGATTTCAAACCACTAACATGAAAATGTTAGAAGAATTAATCACGTACGCTCAAAATCCGGACAATGAATTATGGTTGGCACCTGTAGGAGAAATAGCCAGTTATATAAATAATCAAAGAAGCATACAGTCGAAGCGCCTTAAAGAAGCCTTGAGTTTTTGTACAACTTTCGATAATGGATTGAATGCTGATTTCGGGAAGGGCGATACGCAGATTTATTGGGCGAAAGGATATGAAGACTTGAATGTGGCAGGGAGTAATGAACTTCCTGCGAACATCTTAGTCTCCCAAAACAACGGCTATTTTGGAAATGCTTTGAAATTTGAGGAAAAAATCAAACCTGTGTTATTCTACCACGCCCGGGGCAATGTTTCGTTTTCTGACCAAGATTGGGATGGCACACTGTCAATGTGGTTAAATGTTGAGCCCGCTGTTGATCTTGCCCCAGGATTTACGGATCCAATTCAGATTACAGATAGCGGGTATGATGATGCGGCCATATGGGTCGATTTCTCAGATAAGAATCCCAGGAAGTTTCGTTTGGGTGTATTTGGCGATAGAACTGTTTGGAACCCCAATAATATAGGCCCTGATGAAAATCCAGGGTTTAGGAATCGGCTCATAGAGGCAGATGGATTGCCATTTAAGCGTGGTAGGTGGACACATGTAGCTCTAAGCTTTTCTAATTTAAACACTGAGTTAGGGGCCGTTAGTTTTTATATTGATGGACAACTGCAAGGCTCCAGGGAAATAACAGAGCCTTTTACCTGGAATATAGAAAAGGCAAAAATATTTCTTGGCTTAAATTATATCGGATACATGGATGAAATTGCCATTTTTAATCGTAATCTTTCATCTGATGAAGTAAGAATCTTATATGAATTACCAGGAGGCATTAAAGGCTTGTTGGATTGAAAGAAACCCTGATAAATTATCTGTAGACGATTAATTTCTCAATTATCTAATTAGGGACATTCAGGAGTAAGGAGGAGGTAGAAAATTTATAAAGGAAACGAAAAGTTCTTAGTATGGCGGGCGTGGAAAGCCGCATGATGTGGGTCGATGGGTGAACGAAATTAAGTCTTGAAAAGACCTTAGACGATAGTCTAAGATAAAGAGCCTGCCGACCGTTGGTTGGAATGGCACAAGCCAGTGTTGACGGCCATGGGCTGGCGCCTTAGTGGGCAGGATTCAGGCAGCGTGGCATTTGTGAATTTGGTGACCCACCAAAGGCCGGCAGGCATTTTTGGCGATAGAAAAAGTCACAAATGATTTGAGCTGTAACGACATAGAAGTGCTATCCCGCTATAAATCAATACCCCATTTTTAATCAATATTTCAGAAAAAGTGAGAGACAAACGTGTCTAATAGTCGAATAATTATTTGATAACCAACTTTTTAGCGATTAGCTGAATACCCTTGTATTTACACACCCAATTTGTTGTTCAAACAATTTTAATATTTTAGCCTTTGCGTAATACGCTTAATCTTGTCCTCGCCGGACGGCAATCATTTTTTGCTTGGCCAAAAAACGATTCAAACCTGCCTGCCCTTACCGGTCACGGCAGGCAGGAAAGCCCACTTGCTCAAATGTATTTTTAATATTCTTTTACAAGAATATTAAAACCGAGATCAATTTTCTAAATCGGGTCCAAGCCGCCCCACCCACTTTGTGGTTCCTTCATTTGATGACAAAGTCATCCAGATTCTTAACATGAGTGAGCGATTTACGTAGTAATCAATACCCACAGGGGTATTGAAGCGAGTGAACCATTCATGGGTGTTTAGCTTTCATGACCTCTATACTGGAGAGCAAGACATAACAGAGAGAATTCTGCATCTGTATCTTTTTGGCCTCTAAGTTTGAATAATTAATGTCAAAATTAATCGGCTGTGTAATTACATACCCTTAATCAATTGGTGTCTTAAGCATAAGAAGCAACTGTTACATGCATTACCCTTCTTTTATGCAGTTTGTCCACCGTCAACAGGTACGCTCAGACCCGTAATAAATGAACTTTGGTCGTCGCTGAGCCAGAGTATTGCATTGACTATATCGCTAGTTTCTCCATACCTGCCGAGCGGAATCGTGTGGATTAATTTTTCACGAAGACCTTCCTTTGCAGAAAACATCTGTTCTAACATCGGGCTATTGGTGAATACTGGACAGACTGCATTAACGCGAACACCAAATCGCGCATATTCTACTGCTGCTGTCTTTGTCATGCCGATCACTGCATGTTTACTTGCTGCATAAGCAATCTGACGTGGAATCGCTTTCAACCCCGCGATTGATGAAATATTTACAATTGATCCGGTAGCTTTTTCGGACATAATCGCAAGTTCTTCTTTCATGCAATAAAATACGCCACTTTGATTGACAGCAACGACGCGATCCCAGTCATCTAAAGTGTGTTCTGCTGTGCGAAAATTATTGCTTGCACCAATGCCTGCATTGTTTAACGCTACATCCAATTGTCCGAAATCATGATGAACAGCAGAAATGACTGATTTTACGTCGTCATAAATAGATACATCAAGATGGTAACTGCGGACATCACAGTTTATGTCCTGAAGCATCTTTTTTGTTTCTTCCAATCCTGAATCATTCAAATCACTGATGGCCAATCGTGCCCCTTCTTTTGCAAACTGAAGTGCTGCGGCCCTGCCAATACCAGAAGCAGCACCGGTAATAAAAACTACTTTTTGATTAAATCTCATTCGTATATTTTATTCGAACATAAGTGAGAGCATTTCAGCCACACAGACTGGTTTGTCACCTCCTTCCCTGGTGACGATGCAACTCCATGTAACTTTGACACCACCTGTCGAATGATCTTCTACATTCTTGATGGTACAGCTACAGTTTAATTTACTACCGACTGGTACCGGTGCTGGAAATCTTACCTTGTTCAAACCGTAATTCACACCCATCTTAGCGCTTTCTACTTTAAGCGCTCCTTCAAGAAATTTTGGTATTAATGAAAGCGAAAAGAATCCATGTGCGATTGGTCCTCCAAAGGGTGACTCTTTTTTGGCTCTTTCCGGATCTGTATGAATCCACTGATAGTCTTTGGTTGCATCAGCGAAAAGATTGACCAACTCTTGTGAGATCTCAAAAGGTTCTGTTGTGCTTGTTGTCTTTCCGATGGATGACTTTAAATCGGCAATATCTTTAACTACTAACATAATTTACAATTTCCGCTCAAGATAAAGTCAGAAAAGGGTATATCAGTATGCCTTGCACATTATTTATTGGCAGGATGCATTAGGAGGTAATTTGTTCTTAATTTTATACTATCTGGCCAGGTTGAACAGGAAGATAAGTATGAATATGCGTTGAAATACTTTCGACTGCTATTAATCTTCAATAATAATGATTCGCATCATCTTGTACCATATGCTTGACTTTCGTAGATTTACACAATGAATGACATTTTATTCTATGTATTGGTTACTCTTGCTGCGTACGTAGGAATGGAGTTTGTTGCCTGGTCGGCTCATAGATATCTTATGCATGGACCTTTGTGGAGTTGGCATGAAGATCATCATAAGCCCAAGTATGAAAAAACTGGATTCTGGGAAAAGAATGACAGATTTTTTATCGTTTTCGCGATTCCAAGTATGTGCTCATATATGGCAGGCAGTCTTTATGCAGACTATAGATGGTTGCTGTTTGTAGGCATTGGGATTTCACTTTATGGTTTGACATACTTCCTTATTCACGACGTGTATATCCACCAAAGATTCAGATGGTTCAAACAATTAGATAGTAAATATTCACGCGCTATTCTTAAGGCTCATGGTTCTCATCATTCAGTTACGTCCAAAGAAGATTGTGAATCTTTTGGTCTTTTAGTCGTAGAGCCCAAGTTTTTTAAGAAAATTACGGAGACTAAGAAGTAGGCAGGTGGTATTGAGTAGCAATTAAATATGGGCGAGTCCATATTTGATTTGAAAGATTTAGGTCCAGATCGGACTCCAGACTTTTCTTATTTCTTGCAAAAAATGAATTGAATAAGTGGAATTAAACTGCTTCTTCTTCGTCGAGGGGTACACGACTGAATGCTTTTGAATAAGCAGTTCGAATAAGGGGTAATTCAATAAAAAACTCCGTGCCTTTCCCGGCGTGGGATTCAAAATGTATCGTACCTCCCATCGAATCAATCATATTTGCAGCAATGGCCAGGCCAAGACCAGAGCCACTGGATTTTGTGGTAAACCTTGGCTTGAATATTTCACTTTTTTGATCTTCCGCAATACCTACACCATTGTCTCTCACCGTGATAATCGCTTTGTTGTCTTCTTTCCAAAGTCTGAGTTCTATATAACCTTTTATATTTTCAGGTATCGCTTGAATACTGTTTTTTACTATATTATTCAAAACCCGAATGAGTTGATTCTTATCGGCATAGACGCCTATGTCATCGATTGGTTCAATAAGGTGAATATCCATATCCTGTCGATTCCGAAAAAGATCATGAATTCTTTCTACTACATCATTAAGCAAGACTTTTTGGTTATCCGATTGTGGAAGAGAGCCAAAATTGGAAAATTCTTCAGCTATTTGTTGCAGGTTATCTACCTGGTTCATGAGTGTCTCACACATGCGTATGGTCAGAGCCTCTGTATTTTCCTTTTTTTGATTGATCGTGCGCTGGAGATGTTGAAGGCTGAGTTTCATGGGAGTAAGTGGATTCTTAATTTCATGAGCCACTTGTTTTGCCATTTCTCGCCAGGCATTATCGCGTTCAACATGGGCCAGTAGGGTAGCATTAACTTCGAGTTTTTCAATCATTTGATTGTACTCATGTATCAGGTTACCGATTTCATCACTTCCGCTCCATTCTATTTTTTTATTACTCTGGTTTAACTTGACATCTTTCAGAGTTTTTCCAAGTTCAATAAGTGGATTTCTTATGTATTGTGAAAGACTGAAGGAAATAGAGAATCCGATTAGAAATAGAAATACATACGTGTTTAAAAGAGCCTGCGTAAATTTTGCGGTCAAGTCATAAGTTGTAATAGAAGATACTGATTTAAGGTGGTAGACTGAGACCATTCCAATGGCGATAAAACTGAATATAAGAACAAGTAATATTGATAATTGAATTCTGTTTCTGAGTAATAGCGTATGACTAAAATTAAATTCCCATTCGGAAGGAAGAAGATTATTGCTTTTGTTTAGCAGGCCATAAATAATATAGAGTACTCCGCTAAGTATAAAAATAAGTGAGAAGATTGAAAATGCATTTAACAAGGGTACCGGGATTTTATGGACGGCGTTAGAACCCTGTACAATGGCCATGCTTAAGAATGAGCTTATTATAATTGTCCAAAGTATTAGCCAGATTAAAGTGGCTTTTTTTTCTTCAATAAATAAATCGAGCAGAAGTGAATATACGATGTAGGCGAAAGTATGTATTAGAAGGACTCGGGCATCCCAGCCTGTAAGTGTTAGAATTGTGATAAGCCCAGTTGTATAAAATAAAAATTTGACATCATTATCGTGATGTGCGACAGCTTTATTATGTAAAAAATTAAGGACGAGATGAAGGCCTTGTACAGAAACGATAATTGCGATTAAAGCCGACATCGCAATCGGTTCTAATGCTAATATCTTCAATACTGATACAAGTCCTAAGGAGATTATAGTCTGAATACTCCACAGAAAAAAAGCTATGATCAACGCACATGTTACACCAGCGATGGCTGTTTTAGCCCTTTGGGGTACTCTTGTTAGATATACCCACAAATGCGTCTTTCTCGCAAATATCGACACGGGGAACAGTAGGGTAAGAAATGCAAAAGACAGGATTACAAATGGATTGCCTAAAATACCCGACATGAGGGCAATAATAAGCATTACTCCGACTAATAAAAGTGTCTTTGTGCTGACTCTAATGGTCACATGAGACATGCTTGGAAGCGATAAACGCATTGTAAATCTTCGAATTAAATATTAAAGATAGTTATAATATGTTTTATACAAAAATATTAGGGCATAAGCCTGAGAATAATCCTCAAATGGCGAATAATTCTTGATTTTTAGTCTGTGAATCAGACGTAATCGATACAAAATGTGGCTTTATGCCCTATCGAACGAGCCACCGGGAGAAAAATGGGTCATAGATATAATATTGACTTCCGTTTTGGTTACGGCGTTCATATATTATTTCTTTATCTAGGAGCGTAGTAAGTGCTTGACGTGCAGAAGATTCTGCTATTTTATGTTCACTTAGAAAATGATTATCGAGCATTGAGATGGATCCTGCCATGGCTATGCCTTTTGCCAGTTTCCATTGATTCTTCGAAAGTAAGTGCTGATAACTCAAGAACGCCATTTCGTTTTCTTTTAATATGGACCTTTTAATGAAGTCAATATCCTTAGCTGTCACATTTGAGCGACTATGTGCATATAAGCGATTACAGAAATATTGAGTATAAAATGTGTGCGTAAATGTCCATTCAAGAATATCGATAATCAAGGAATTGTCTAAAATGATTTTTTTCTTTGCGAATTTTTTCTGAATAAAGGATTGATATACCTCTTGTTCTATATGATCAATACTTATTTGTTGAACTGCGCTGAACATTGCTTTTTTTGCATCCGAAAACAAACCGACTAGAAGGTGTCGCTGGCTCCCACTGAACAGAAAATGAACATTTGGCATTTTATGTAGGTGGCTTCTTATTGAAGCATCGATTACGGTTTGGTCATAGTTTGTGATTTGTTGAAACTCATCAATTGATATTTGTATCGGCACTTCTAATTGGCCAAGCATTGTAGCCAGAACAGACAGGGAATTTTTGATTTCATTGGGCGATTTTATATCTAATTCAATTTCTGGAGCACCTGTGATTGGATCAAAAGTTAGAATTGGGCGTAGCCTGCTGAAGTAACGTGTCAGGCGATCGATAAAACCACTTCTCTTGGATTCGATTGAAGAGAGGCATGCTTGAATCAGTTTATTTATGAACTGGTTGTCATTGGAGGTGTCCAGAACATCCACATATACTGTGATCACCTTCTTTT
>JAJCYJ010000698.1 GCA_029262975.1 Saprospiraceae bacterium | reverse complement strand
ATTGAAAGTCATCCGCTTGCCAATGATGAACGAACTCAAATCGGCAATGAATTATCCTGGTTGCCCGCGCATATGGATAGGGTCCAAAGCATGTATTATCGAGATAGAAACCACCCTTCAATTATTATTTGGTCACTTGGTAATGAAGCCGGTCATGGCGTAATATTCAAAGAACTTTATAAATGGTTAAAAACTAAAGATCCCCTGAGACCTGTTCAATATGAACCTGCCAAAAAAGACGATTATACTGATATCTTTTGCCCCATGTATCCAAAGCCAGAGTTCTTAAATGAATATGGAGCTTCGCAACCGAACAGACCGGCGATCATGATTGAATATTGTCATGCGATGGGTAATTCTGTCGGAAATTTGCAGGACTATTGGAATATTATAAACAGCTATCCGTCCCTACAAGGCGGATTTATCTGGGACTGGGTAGATCAGTCACTTGAATATAAAGATGAAGATGGAAATCCCTACCTGGCATATGGACATGATTACCATCCGGACCTGCCAACTGATGGAAATTTTCTAAATAATGGATTAGTCGATCCATATCGTAATCCTCATCCGCATCTATATGAAGTTAAAAAAGTCTATCAACCTGTAGGTTTCCAATATGACTCTAAAAATTCAATACTTGAGGTTTATAACAACTATTTTTTCCAATCTCTGGAGCAATATAATTTACAATGGCATCTGCTGGAAGATGGTAGTATTTTAAAATCAGGGATTATAAAAGATATTGCAATTTTACCTCAAGATAGTGCTGCGTTCTTGATAAACATACCTATTTTAAAAAAAGACAGGGAATATATATTTGAAGTTAATGTAGTTTCAAATAAAACAAAAAATCTTATTCCAGAAGGTCACATTTTGGCTTTTGAGCAATTCGTCTTACAAAGTTACCTGCCAGATGCTATATTTAGTGAGTCGTCATCCTCTTTGAAAATTATAAAGTCAGACAGCGATTTTATAATTAGCAATGATAACACTCAATTAAAAATAGACACCTTTACCGGAGACATTAAAGAATGGACCTTTCACAATTCCCTTATTAGCAGACATCCTATCAAGCCAAATTTTTGGCGACCTCCTACAGACAACGATCTTGGCAATGACTTGCCACGCTGGGCACAATATTGGCAAAATGCAAGTCTGGAATTACGACCAATACTTATTAATCCGCCAAGTCCAACTGATAAAGGTATTAGCTTTAAAGTCAGATATGTCCTTCCGGGCAGAGGTGCCATAGTCGAGTTAGATTATTTTTTCTCACCTGATGGTAGTCTTTCAATTCACTATGGATTTTCTTCAGTGAATAATGAATTACCAAAAATTCCAAAAATTGGTGCCCATCTCATTTTGCCAGATATATACGATACTGTTTCCTGGTATGGAAGAGGGCCGCATGAAACGTATTGGGACAGAAAATCTTCTGGGAAAATTCAAATCTATCATGGATCCGTTCAGGACCAATTTCACAGATATTCGAGACCACAAGAAACGGGAAACAAGAGTGACGTCCGTTGGATGTCTTTAGAATCAGCAACAATCGGGCTGAAGGTATTGCCATTAAATGGGCACTTATTAGAATCCAGTACATGGCCATTTCTCCAGGAAGAATTAGATTATTATGCCGACAAAGATGGCGCAAAATCTGCATCCGGACTTGTACCAGTGACTAAAAAACACGGAGCGGATATTAAAATTTCAGATCAAATTCAGTGGAATATTGATCATTTACAAATGGGTCTGGGAGGAGATAATTCCTGGGGCAGAATGGTTCATGATGAATACACAATATCACCAGGACGAATTGAATATTCTTTCATGTTAAAGCCTTATTTAAAGATTAATAAATAGTCTGAATTTTAGACATTTAGATTCAATCGAAGACTATTCCATATTTATAAAATAGTAGATATTATTCTAAATGTTCATCAGCATTCATTTTTTAAGTTTACAACGCCGAAGGTGTTGACATTGGTAGCCAGGGGTTGTGCAAGTCCACCTCTGGAGGAAAACCCCTGGTTAAATGTGCAGACCCAACTTCAGTTGGCGGCATTTTTGACTCTTTCAAAAATGGTGACAACTGAAGTTGCACCTATTGAATGGCACCTATCCAAATTCTCTAACGGAATTAATTACAACGATCCATTCCCTACTTCTTTTAATAGCGCTACGAGCCCACTATGGGTCTTCGCATCAATCCCTTCATCTTTAGCATAATTCTTAAGGATCTTACTCTTGTCACGAAACAGGTTTAGAAAATCCTTTTCCTTTTTTATTTTGTGCAGGGTATCATTAATTCTAATATAATTTTCAATTTTCGTTATAAGTCTTCCTTTATTCTCTACGCCGGCGAGCAGTGGGTTTTCTTTACTTGCCTTACGCATGAGCATTTCGTACGAAGAAATGACCTGGTATTCACCGACTATTGTAGTCTTCACAAATCCGTTTAACTTTTTACCTTTTAATGGAATATCAGCTTGAGGTACATAAAATGTCAAGGTGTCTACAGACTTATCAAGGAATTGAAATCTTGAAATATTTTTTGAGTCAATATATTTATGATCACTTCTAATCATCACCTCCATGATTTCATAATAAATATTATATCTGGCTTTCTTGTATTCAAGTGATTTGCCGTTGATCGTAATTTTAGCTTTCTTCCATGATTCATCCAGATAGGCAGAACCTTCAAATTCATCTGCATTTAATTTATCACCACTAAAAAATATTTCGTAATTGTCAAAGTTTGCCTGACGAACAAGCTGTGCATTTACTATTATCGGAAAAAACGTGAAAATAAAAAGTATGAATCTGACCATAACTTTGTTTTTAACACCAAATGAGCTAATATAAATAGAGAGCCTCTATGTCAAATATATCTCAATTTATAACTTGTGTTGAATTCTATACGTTTATGAATTACATAATGTGACCTCGTATGTCAAAGTTAATTTCATATATATGCGTGATTCTGCTTGGCGCTCCATACCCCGTAAATGCGCAATCAAATAATGGCAGTCTCAATAATCCTGTAGAATTGGGGCAGGTCAATTGGCTGAGAAGTTACGATGAGGCCATTACCCAATCAGTTGCGACAGGCTTGCCGATACTGATGCTATTCCAGGAGGTTCCGGGATGTGCAAATTGTACAAACTATGGTCGAAATGTGCTATCTCATTCATTTGTCGTAGAGATTATTGAAAACCACTTTATTCCGCTGGCCATATATAATAATAAGGGAGGAGCTGACAGAAAAGTTTTACAGCGATTCAATGAACCATCGTGGAATAATCCGGTGATCCGTATCGTCAATGACAAAGGAATAGACTTGATTCCACGGTTGTCAGGAGATTTTTCGCAAAATGGATTAGCCGCAAAAATAGCAAGTGCACTTACGCTCAGTGGACAAACAATACCTGAATATTTTTCTATTTGGAAGACGGAGTTAGAAGGAAGTAAAGACCAGGAAGAGGCGTATTTAGCAATGTACTGTTTTTGGACAGGAGAAAAAGAAATTGCTCAGATCTCAGGGGTCTTATCAACCGAAGCCGGATATATGCATGGCAGAGAAGTGGTTAAAGTACTGTTTAATAAAAAGGCAACAAATATTGATGTCATTGCAAGTGCAGCGAAAAGCAAAGACTGTGCTGATGAAGTGTTCATGAAGGGAGGTGGTAAGTCATCAGTAGTCACACGCAATAC
>JAJCYJ010000697.1 GCA_029262975.1 Saprospiraceae bacterium | reverse complement strand
GATGAAGCCTACCAATACTTTTACCTCGCCCCATTTGATACCAGTTATTATGACCTTAATGATGTGGTCACTAATCTTATAGGAGTAGTTTTTGGCATACTGCTTCTGAGGAGTTTGGGCATAGCCGAGCATACTATGTTTAAAATTAAATCATCCACAATTTGGATTGGGCTTGGCGCTTTTGTAGTCACGACTATAATACTACATGTTTCGGGTATTTTAAGTATTTATCCAGATGAATCCCGACCCTATCACATCCTCAGAGAATGGCCTCCGGGATTTTGGTCTAAAGTTTTACCAAATATTACTTACCATGTGATCAGACCTCTTGAAGGACTAATCATTACTTGTGGCTTATGGTTGTTTTATGCCAGGCTTTCCCCGAAATCATCACAATTATGATAGAAGAGGGTCCAACTCATGGTCATGATCACGAATATGATCCGGAACGAAAACCACCATATATTACCCTTTTTCTGCTCCTTGCTATGATCGCATTGGGACTCTTCTTAGTATTTTATTTTGAAGTTTTATAGAAACTTCATTTGGGCCCTGGACCAATAACGTAATCTTAAGTTTATAAAACTGTGAAACTCTTATCTTCGACCCTCTAAATAAATGATGATATGAGAACTGTTTCCTTATTATTCCTTGTGTTGTGGAGTATGCACAATTTATGCTATAGCCAACTTCAGTCACCTGATGAGTTTTTACCGCATAAGTTGGGAGAACATTTCACACCACATTATATGCTCGTAGATTATTATCAGCATGTAGCTGCAAATAGTCCTTTGGTCAAATTGATCGAATATGGTAAAACGAACCAGGATCGTCCTCTGATTGTTGCAATCGTCACGAGCGAAGCCAATCATCAACGTCTTGAAGAAATACGTAGGAATAATCTTAGATTGGCCGGAGTCGAAGATGGTTTAGTCCATATTGATCAGGCAAAAGCATTGGTTTGGCTAAGCTTCTCAGTACATGGAAATGAACCCGCTGGCTCGGAAGCTTCTCATCAAGTTATTTATGATCTAGTAAATCCTGAAAATACAAAGACAAAAAAGTGGCTTGAAAATACTGTTGTCATCCTTGATCCATCAATTAACCCTGATGGATATTCGAGATATACTCATTGGGTGAGAAATGTAACTATGGATGAAAATAATCCGGACAGACAAGACATAGAGCACAGTGAACCCTGGCCTGGTGGCCGCGTGAATCACTATTTGTTTGACCTGAACAGGGATTGGGCATGGCAGACTCAAATCGAAAGCCAGCATCGGTTAAAGCTTTATAATCAATGGCTTCCACATGTGCACGCAGACTTGCATGAAATGGGTCATGAAAGCTCCTACTATTTTGCCCCTGCAGCAAGACCATATCACAATTATATAACAAAATGGCAAAGGGATTTTCAAGTTGAAATTGGTAAAAATCACGCCAAGTATTTTGACGCGGAAGGATGGTTATATTTTACAAAGGAAGTTTTTGATTTGTTCTATCCAAGTTACGGAGATACATATCCTATATTCAATGGTGCCATTGGTATGACTTATGAGCAGGCTGGAGGAAGCGTCGGAGGAAGAGGCGTAGAAACAAGCAATGGCGAAACTCTTTCACTGAAAGATCGTGTAGCACACCATACAACTACTGCATTGAGCACAATTGAAGTCACATCTCTGAATGCGCGCAATGTCCTTGATCAGTTCAAGGCCTTTTATGATAAAAATATTACTAACCCCCCAGGAAAATACAAGTCGTACATTATCAAAAAGGACGTCTCTGGTCAAAGATTATTAGCACTGGCAAAAGTTCTGGATAATCAAGGTATACGATACGGGACACTTTCTGCGGATCGCCAGGCGAATGGTTATGTCTATTCACAATTTACCAATGGTACCCTTGTGGGAAAACCAGGAGACCTCGTAGTTTCAGCTCATCAACCAAAGGGTATGATGGCGCAGATACTTCTTGATCCGGTAGGAGAACTCGAAGATTCTATCACCTATGATATCACAGCCTGGTCTCTTCCTTATGCATATGGATTGGAGGCATTAGCGAGCACTGATCGGATTGTTCCAAATCAAGACCTTATGTCGGAGTGGGAATATAAAGTGCCTGAAGATGGATATGCCTATCTTATACCAAGGACTGATATGAAAAGTGTACAATATATCAGCCAGTTATTAGCGCAGGACATTTCAGTTCGGGTATTACCCAAAGCTGGTTCTTACGATGGCACGTCTTTTCCTGCGGGTACGGCTGTTGTAACGCAGGCAGATAACAGAAGCCTGGGTGACAAACTCTTACCTAAATTGAAGGATATTCAGAATAATATTAAAGTTGATATTATAACTATTCGATCGGGATTTGCAGACTCAGGACACGATTTGGGAAGTGGGAGAATAGATCTGATCAAAAAACCAAAAGTACTGGCAATAGCTGGAGATGGTGTTGGGAGTAATGCCTTTGGTCAGATAAAATGGTACTTCGATAAAGTAATAGACTATCCTCTGTCCGTAGTAGACATTGACAGATTTAATAGAATCAGTTTGGACAAATATAATACGCTCATCCTTCCAGATGGCCGTTATCGTGTTGAAGGAAATATGAAGTCGAAGATATCCGAATGGGTAAATGCTGGTGGGAAATTAATTTTAATCAGTGGGGCAAACAGAAATTTCATGGATGAAGAGGGATTTGGTTTGAAAAAGTATGCGACAGACGATGAAAAAACTGAAGACAAAAAAGCCAATGAAGCTGCAGACCTGGCAGCTCGATATAATCACTATTCTGATCGCGAACGAAATGCAATAAGCAATTATGTGCCTGGAGCCATATTTCAACTTAATGTCGACCGATCGCATCCCTTGGGATTTGGAATGGGTGAGCATTATTATTCATTGCGCACAAGCAGTCTTACATTTCCTCTAATTGTTGGTGCCGAAAATGTCATTTTTCACCCTAAAGAAAATGGGGCAGTTTTAGGATTTGCCGGAAAGGAGATTAAAAAGAGATTAAACGATTCAGCAGTTTTTGTTGTTGAATCAAAAGGGCGCGGACAAGTCATATATATGGCTGACAATCCATTATTCAGGGGATTCTGGTATAATGGACATTTCTTATTTAGCAATGCACTTTTTTTAAATTAATTAGAAATAACTATTGATATGAGACACTTATTCATCTCATTTATTATCACATTTTTTATAATTCCGATAACCCAGGGTCAGCAAGATATTACAGTTGAAGCGATCTGGAGGGATTATGAATTTGTACCCAAATCTGTTCCCGGATTCAACTTTTTGAATGATGGCAGACACTATACCAGATTGGAAAAAAATGTTATCAAAAAATATGATATCACTACCGGAGCGTATGTGTCTGATGTATTTAGTGGCGAAGAAATAAAGGATCAACTGGGATTTGAAGGTGAAATTGAGAGTTATTCTTTTAATCATGATGAAACCAAGATTCTAATCGAATCAGAAAAAGAATCAATTTATAGAAGATCCTATTTGGCCAAATATCATGTTTATGATATGAATCTTAAAAAGCTTCATGCGATCTACGAAGAAGGATCAGTCATGAATGCGACTTTTTCTCCTGATGCCAGCAAGGTTGCATATGTTTTTGAAAATAACTTGTATTACTATGACCTGGACAACGATCTTACTTTGCCTATTACATTTGATGGTGAAAAGAATAATATAATTAATGGTATTACAGATTGGGTATATGAAGAAGAGTTATCATTTGTAAAAGCATTTTGGTGGTCACCTGATAACAAGAAAATTGCATATCTGAAGTTTGATGAATCAGAAGTGCCTGAATTTACCATGACGCTTTATAAAGATGAAACATATCCGGAATATCAGACTTTCAAATATCCCAAAGTCGGTGAAAAGAATGCCGATGTCAGTGTCCATATGTATTCACTTTTGAACGAAGAAAGTACCGCTATCGACATAGGTGACCTCGACGACCAATACATACCAAGAGTCAAATGGACAACTGACCCGAATAAGGTTTGCATTTTTAAAATGAACAGGCATCAGAATAATCTTCAATTGATTATAGCCGATGCTGTAAGTGGAATTACATCATTATTATTAGAAGAGTCCAACAAATATTATATTGATATAACGGATGATCTAACTTTCTTAAAAGACGGGAATCATTTTATTTGGACCAGTGAAAAAAGCGGGTACAACCATATTTATTTGTACGATATGAATGGTCATGAGGTGAATGCGATAACACAAGGGAATTACGATGTGACCTCATTCTATGGCGTAGATGAAGCCAGATCTATAGTATATTATCAATCAGCAGAGGTGTCACCTCTGGAAAGACATATTTATCAGGTGGGACTTGATGGATCAGGTAAAAAGAAGAGTTCCATTCATGCGGGTACTAATCAAGCATCTTACAGCAGCACATTTGATTACTATACCCTGACACATAGTTCTGTTAATCAAGTTAATTCATACCGCGTATTTGACAGAAGAAACAAGGAAGTCAGAATACTTGAGGAAAATAAGGATTATGCCAATATCCAAAAGGAATATGGTGTGATGCCTGTTGAATTTTTTCAATTTACAACAACTGAAGGAGTTGATCTGAATGGATGGATGATTAAACCGAGGGATTTTGATCCCAATAGAAAATATCCGGTTTTTATGACCCAGTATAGTGGTCCTGGCAGTCAGCAAGTCACGGATAGTTGGAAAGGAATGAATTATTGGTGGTACCAAATGTTGTCACAACAAGGCTATGTGGTGGCATGTATTGATCCCCGTGGGACTGGCGCCCGGGGTGAGGAATTTAAGAAAATGACATATTTAGAATTGGGAAAATATGAGACCATAGATCAAATCGAGGGAGGAAAATACCTGGCAAGCCTGGCCTATACTGATCCATCACGGATTGGAATATTTGGATGGAGTTATGGTGGTTATATGTCTTCCCTGGCTATCTTAAAAGGAAATGACGTATTCAGTACAGCCATTGCTGTTGCTCCTGTGACAAGTTGGAAATGGTATGATACAATTTATACAGAACGTTATATGAGGACACTCAAAGAGAATCAGAAGGGATATGAAGAAAACTCTCCCATTTATTTTGCCGATCGATTAAGGGGAAAATACCTTTTAGTACATGGCGGGGCAGATGACAATGTCCATCTTCAGAATTCCATGGAAATGGCACGGGCTCTTATCGAAGCGAATAAACAGTTTGACACCTATATATACCCCAACAGAAATCATGGCATATTTGGAGGAACCTCCCGTATGCATTTGTATAACAAGATGACCGATTTTCTAAATGAAAATCTTAAAAATGGAATAGGATTACAAATCTTAAAGCCATAATGTATTAATGTTTTTTAAAGGAATTATAGTAGAGACTCATCATGTCTAAACCAAAAGAAATTATAAACAGAAAGGCGAAGTTTGAATATCATTTTATTCAGGAACTGGATGCCGGGATCATGTTGGTTGGCACCGAGGTGAAGTCATTGAGATCTGGAAATGCAAATATTTCTGACGCCTATTGCATTTTCAAAAATGGAGAATTAATTATAAAAAGTCTCTATATCGGAGATTATGATCATGGCAACATCAACAATCACGAGAGTCGCCGTGACCGGAAGTTATTACTTAAAAAGACAGAATTAAAAAAACTCGAAAGAAGGGTTAATGAGAAAGGAATGACGATTGTCCCATATAAAGTTTTCTTTTCTGAACGCGGTCTTGTAAAAATAAAAATTGTACTTGGGCAAGGGAAAAAATCATATGACAAACGAGAGTCTATTAAAGAGCGTGATTTAAAAAGAGATTTGGATCGTTATAAAAAAGAATATTAGATACCCTTTGTCATGTTTTGTACGATCTTGAATTCACTTAGAAAAACCTTTGCAATTACCCTAAGTATTGTATAAAGAGGAATTGCTATTACCATTCCCAACACGCCACCCAGTTGCGCTCCTACCAGTATAACTAGAAATATTTCTAAAGGGTGAGCTTTTACACTTTTAGAAAAAACATTGGGTTGTACTATGAAATTATCAAGTAATTGCATAGCCCCAAAGACCAATACTAATAAGCCAATCTTTGGAAGGATATCGCCATAAAAACTTCCTTCTACTATCTGTTCTACCGGTATACCTAATTGATCCGTAACATTTGTGTTAACCTTCAGGTTGGAAGAAATAGTAATAATAATGCCAAACATGGCACCTAATAATGGTCCTAAATAAGGAATGACATTCATGAGCGCCGCAAAAAAACCAATTAGTAGCGCATTTTTAAAACCCAATATCGTGAGTGTCGAACTTACGAATATTGTAATAATAATAATCTGCACGACCACACCTGTAAAATACCTTTTTAATAAATGAGCACTATCTTCAAATGCATGGCCCCATTTTTCTTCCTGATTATCCGGCGATATTGTTTTTACAATCGATGTAAAGAGTCCTTGCTCTTTTAAAAAGAAAAATGTAATAAAAAAGACGGACATAACACCAATAAGAGTATTCCCAAGAGCTCCAAAAATAGAAGATAAGACCTGGGATATTCTAGCTGGATTTATAAAAGACATTAGATTCTTCCTCGCCCTTTCTACAAATGAGTCCGTGAGTAAAAAGTCTTTTTCTTTTAATTGATTTACTTCCCTTTCATTGTTATTTACCTGTATGACAATCGTTATATGGTCCCGTGTTGAATCGCCTGGGTATGCAATGGTATCAATCCTAAATACTTTAAATTGTTCATCAGAAGATTTAGTCAAAGAATCCTTCACTGTGATTGAAGGAAGCTCGACTTCTTCAAGTATACCTTTGTCTATGAGCCAATTATTCCAATCATTCAGTGGCTCTTCCATCGAACTTAAGACCTTGTTATAATCTATTGTTGAAAAATTACGTGCCTGTTGGATAATGGGTGGTATGAACACATAAATAATGGCTAAAGTGATTACAGAAAAAGTGAGTAGCGTCATCAATGCCCCTCCAGTACTGCCTATAATTTTTTGAAATCTGTTATGAATAGGAGCACCAATCATAGACAATATCCACGCCAGGATAATATATGTCAGAATCCCCGAAAAATAGTATCCGATCAATAACACGAATATTAGGGGAATGATAGCGACAAGATATTTCTGGTACTGTTTAAGGGGCATCTTTTAATAGTATTGGTTAGTAGTCGGTTTAATACAGCGTACAGTCAAAAATAGCGATTACAAATAAACGTGATGACTCATAAAAGTAGCCTTTTTGAATGATTTAGGAAGTGAGATCTAAAAACTTGATATTGCGTTTTAATCCATTATATTTCGTTCTTGTCACCGCGGATTTTTTAAAAAGCCGGTCAAAGGTATCTTCAGTTATCTCGATCCATTCTTTTTTCTTCATGGACATCAATTCTTTATCAGGAGTGAAAGCCTCTTCTTGATGTTCAGCCGAAAACCGATTCCATGGACATACTTCCTGACAAATATCACAACCAAACATCCAATTTTCCATTTGATCTTGAAATTCAGTGGGTAATTCATCTTTTAGTTCTATGGTCAGATAGGAAATGCATCTGGTGGCATCAAGAATATATCCATTTGGGCTGATGGCATCCGTAGGACATGCATCGATACACCTGGTGCAAGAGCCGCAATGATCTGACTCTGGATGATCATATTCTAATTCCAGGTCTATAATTAGTTCGGCCAGAAAAAAAAAGGAACCTTTTTTCTTACTGAGTAAAAGTGTGTGTTTCCCTACCCATCCCAAGCCACTTCTTTTTGCCCAGTCTCTTTCGAGCACTGGGGCACTATCCACAAAACATCTTCCATGAACGGCACCGATGGTTTCTTCAATTCTTGATACGAAGTCAAAGAGCTTATTCTTGACGACTTTATGGTAATCTTCTCCAAAAGCATACATCGAAATCTTGGGCGATTCCGGATCTTTCTGAGTAGTGGGATTGTAATAATTATATGCCAGTGACACAACAGATTTAGCACCAGGCACTAATTTGGTCGGATCGACTCTTTTGTCAAAATGATTTTCCATATATGTCATCTTCCCATGATGACCAGAATACAACCATTCTTCCAGACGCCGAGCTTCTGGCTCCATAAATTGGGCCTTAGAAATACCAACGGATAAAAACCCCAGCTCATCAGCTAGCTGTTTGATTTTTGCGGTGGATACCTTCTTATTCATTTTAGTGCGATGTGTCCCTCTTATCCCAGGATTTGAAGTTTGGCATATTGCAACATAATGCGTTTTTCAGGATTTTCGGGTACCTGGTCGAAGTAGATCGTAGCCACTTTTCTTGCATCAATACTTTTGACTACACCTTCTCCAAATTTCATATGCATCACCTTCATTCCTTCATTGATTTCGCTGGGGTCATTGGGAACAAAATCCGCCAAATTGATTTTCGGCATAGATTTTCTTGCGATTGATTTGAAATTGCCTAAGATTCTTGGTTCACCAAAAGTAGGTTTGGATTTTAGAGGTACGATACTATCTACATTTTCCGGAGGAATTTCTTCCAAAAATCTACTGGCGTCGTTAAAACGCATTTGACCGTATTGGTATCTGCTATTTGCATATGTAAGTGTAAGGTACTCTTCTGCTCTTGTGATCGCCACATAAAAAAGTCTTCTCTCCTCATCCAGTTGAGTAGGATCTGATAAGGACATATATGAGGGAAATAAATTTTCTTCCATCCCCACAACAAATACAGATTTATACTCTAAGCCTTTGGCAGCATGTACACTCATCAGGGTCACTACATCTGTATTTTCTACTTGATCATCCTGGTCTGTAATGAGTGCAATATTCTGTAAATATTTAGCAATAGATTTATCCAAAACTGTTTCACCTGGCTCTAATACGTCATCTTCCGAAAACTCCTGTATCCCATCTAACAGAGCATTGATATTTTCTAATCTCGCCATGCCTTCCATCGTACCGTCTTCTTTTAACAGATCAATAATCCCAGATTTCTTAGCTATGTACATAGACACATCATAGGCATTCGCTTTTTCTGCTTTCATTCTAAAGTTGGCAATTAGCTTCATAAAATCCATGATCACAGATTTAGCCCTGTTACTCATTTCGATCATAGGAATAGACTCAAAGATGCTAATGTCATTGTCTTCGGCAAATTGAATA
>JAJCYJ010000696.1 GCA_029262975.1 Saprospiraceae bacterium | reverse complement strand
GTAGGAGGAGAGTATAATTGGGTCCGTTTTCTATCTCTTAGGGAAGGTCAGGGTGGTCAGATGGCTCGCCCATATTTTATAGAATACATGAAACTTTTAGAGTCAGATAAGGCTATTGGTCTGAATACCGAAGAAAGGTTTTATACGCCTACAGATACAATTGCTGTCAATTGTGGAGATTACGATAGTCTTGAGTTTAAGGAAGAACAACTTGGTGATGAAATAGAAATGAAAGAAGATCTTTCCATTCAGAATTAATGTTCCCTATTATCACTTATAAATAGACCTTATCTTGTGCCCACATTTGCCGACATGGATAGGTTAAGAAGAATTTGGAATTCGACGACAGAAAGACGCTGGTATAAATGGCTGGCGCGCGGATTATGGAGTATTGCTATTGGCGGTGTAATCACATCTGCCATAATATTCATCATAGTAGGCAGATTAGATATGCCTAGTTTTGATGAGTTAGAAAATCCAAAGTATGATTTGGCATCCATTATCTATGATGCCAATGAGATCCCTTTCGGGAAATATTATATTGAAAACAGGGAATTCATTGATTTCAAAGATTTGTCTCCTCATATTTATAATGCCCTTGTCAGTGTGGAAGATGTCCGGTATCACAATCATTCTGGTATCGATTTTCAGGCTATTCTTCGCGTTGCTGTAAAGTCCGTCTTATTACGACAGGAAAGCAGTGGTGGAGGCAGTACAATTAGTCAACAACTCGCCAAATTACTCTTTAAAAGAAGTAGCCTTTCCGGAAAATCTTCAGTAAGCCGAGCCATGTCGCTGGCTACTATTAAATTCAAAGAATGGATAACCGCAGTGCGCCTCGAGCGGAGATATACTAAAGAAGAGATAATATCTATGTATCTCAACAAATTTGAATTTATCAATGGTGCTCATGGAATACATTCTGCCAGTGAAATTTACTTTGGGAAGGACCAAAAAGATATTAAAATTGAAGAGGCGGCTGTGTTAGTTGGCATGCTAAAGAATCCAGCAAGATATAATCCTATAAGATTCTTGGAGCGGTCTGAGGGACGGCGCAACGTTGTCCTCGACATGATGTCTCGAAATAATATAATAGATAAATCAGTCAGAGATAGTCTTCGCGCTATACCTCTTGACAGGGATAATTTTAACCGAAGTAGCCAAAGCGAAGGTATAGCACCTTATTTCAGAGCAGAATTAACAAAGTGGTTACGTCCCCTATTATTAAAACCTGAATATCACAACCCTGATGGTGGCGTATATGATATATACCGCGATGGACTTAAAATATATACAACGATCGACACCATGTATCAGGTCCACGCTGAAGCAGCCGTAAAAGAACACTTAAAAAGTCTACAAGAACGATATTGGCGTGTCTGGCAATATAAAGACCCATTTACATTTGAAGCGGAGGGTATACAAGAACAATTGCGCAGGGAGTCCTTAACTCGAAGAATAAGAGATACAGATATTTATCGATCTACATTTAGCGCACATTTTGAAACGTTGAATAGAAAAGCAGAAGAAAAATTTGGCATCACTCTTAAAGAACCTACCGTTAGAAGGTTGTATTCGGATCCGGAATACATCGAACAGATTGATAGTGATGTCAGATCAAATTTCAAAAAGCTAATCAATGATACACTTTGGAAAAATATTAAGACATCCTGGGAAAGTTTTTTGAAAAAGGTAGAGGAGGTTTTTGAAGAAAAAGTTGAAGCTAAATTGTTCTCCTATGAGGAAGATGGGTTTGAGATGAAGACAATGACACGAAGAGATTCGGTGCTATTTCATCTCAGACATTTGCAAGCGGGCATGTTATCCTTAGATCCAAAAACCGGAGAAATAAAGGCCTGGGTTGGGGGTCCGTCTCATGAGTATTTTAAATATGACCATGTTACCATGAGGAGACAGGTTGGATCAACTATTAAACCATTTGTTTATGCTACCGCTATGGGCGTTCAGGGAATCCCTCCATGTCAGGAATTTGAAGATATCCAATATACGATAGCACCTGGAGATGCTAACTTTAATGTCGATGCTGAATGGTCACCTTCAAATGCTAATGGTACATTTACCCAAAATAAATACAATCTCTACCAGGGCCTTCTTTATTCTAAGAATAGTATAACTGTCAGAATTGTAAAAGAGCTTGGGACCGTAGAGCCAATAAGGGATCTCTTGCATAATGTCGGAATAGACAAATACGAAAGAATAAATGATGGCCGGTTGGTTGTGCCCAGGGTCCCATCGCTTTCTTTGGGTTCGGTTGACTTGTCTTTAATGGAAATGACTGGAGCTTATACAACATTTGCTAATGATGGGCTCTATACAAAACCAGTCTTTGTGAGCAGGATTGAGGATAAAAACGGGAAGATTATTTATCAAAGCGGACTGGAGCAGCGCAGGGCTTTGAATCAGTTATACAACGCTGTACTTGTCGATATGCTCAGAAATAATGTAGGAGGTGGTTATGGACTTGGGATAAAAACCCCAGCCGGTGGCAAGACAGGTACTACTAATGATTATGCTGATGGATGGTTCATAGGGATTACACCCAACCTGGTTACAGGCATTTGGGTAGGCGGTGATGAAAAATGGGTGCGTTTTTATACCCTTGATGATGGCCAGGGTTTTGTAATGGCAAGACCAATATTTCAAAAATATATGAAGAAAATCGAAGAAGATCCTGGTTTGCAATTTGATACAGATGTGTTATTTCCCGCTCCTCCTCCTGGATATGGAGATTTAGTCGATTGTTCAAGATACAAACAACAAGATCCTGAAGAAGAACGTGAAAAGAGACTTGGTCAACGTATCGAACTCGATGAATTTGACGATATTAAATTGGATGAATTTGAACTTGAAGATGAAAT
>JAJCYJ010000695.1 GCA_029262975.1 Saprospiraceae bacterium | reverse complement strand
TCATGGGCGTCAAATGACAAATCCGCTTCATTTAATGAATATTGCCGGCCATTCAATACATTCAGATCTTCATAGTGATCTGTGAATCGTTCGGGGCTTCGCATGATCTTTCTTACATGATCTATGGCCACCCTGATGACGACTGTGGATGCCCAGGGGAAAAAAGGTTGCGCGCTATCATATTTGTCAAGACCGTTAACAATTTTCAAAAAGCCCGTGTTAATTACCTCTCCAACCATTTCTTTATCAAATACATATCTCAAACAGATCCCTTTCATCAGGGAGTAACACTGTTGATAAAGTTGATAAAGAGCACGTTCATCGCCATCTTTACACTTGGCAAGTAATAAAGCATCAATGCCGGCCATATTAGAAATACTTCTCAATAATACCTTAAGATACGTATTATCAGTTCGGAAGGTTGGGCAATTTCAGTGGTAATCTTCTGCGTAGAGATACATCTCAACAGGTTTTTATATAATTGGGCACCTATGATCACATATGCAACGTTGAAAAATAATAGTCAGACAAGGCGTCACATTTATCGGATTAGCCTTATTAACTTGTTGTAACTTCATTAAGTATACCGCATCAATATGAAGAATTTATTTTCCATTATGATTTTAGGAATGTTTATTCCGTCGGTTGAAGCACAAGATATTTCTCTATTCGAGAAGAAAGTATTCGAAATGAATGACCTTGCGCTTCCTTATCGAATATTATATCCTGAAGATTATAACCCTACAAAAGTTTATCCACTTGTACTTTTTTTACATGGAGCTGGAGAACGTGGTGATGATAATGAAAAACAGCTTACTCATGGTGTATCGATTTTTCTGAAACCTGAGCACCGTGAAAAATTTCCATGTATTGTTATTGCCCCTCAATGTCCCTCTGATTCTTATTGGGCATCGGCAGATATTGACAGGTCGACATATCCCCTGAATATCAAATATGACTATAATAATGATATTACACTAGGGTTAGCATTTGCATTAAACGTAACCAAACAGATTATCGAAACAGAATCTGTTGATACTAAAAGAATTTATATTACTGGTCTTTCGATGGGTGGGATGGGTTCGTTTGAAGCAATTTACAGATTCCCTGACTTATTCTCAGCTAGTGCCATTGTGTGCGGAGGTGGAGATGACGAAGCTTATTCTTCACAACATACGAGTTGTGCTTTTTGGATCTTTCATGGAGCTGATGATGCTGTCATTCATGTAGATCATTCTCGGCGCATGTATGAAAGATTATTATATTTAAATGCTGATGTACGCTATACCGAATATCCGGAGGTAAACCACAATAGTTGGGAAAATGCATACCAATCGTTAGGCTTGCTCGATTGGATGTTTAGCCAATCCAAATAAAAATAAAATGCCTGATTCCACTTGGAACCAGGCATTCCTTCTCTCCAAAAAAAATATAGTTTTAGCATACATTTATGACACGTAAACTCAAAATACATGTCATCAATCTATAAGTTAGATTTGAACATTCCAAGCGGTATCAACTAAAAGAACCCTGGAAGCACCACATTGCTTTAATGTCTTGAAAACCCATATTTCATACCAAATCAATGAATTCAAAGACAAGGGCAATTTTTAAATAAGCATCCATCGATACCCATTTGCTTCCAGGAGTTCTAAAGTCAATATTTGCCGTTATGTAAATCTATTTTAAGTCATTCAACAATTGAATGTACGATTTGAAAAGAGTTGTATCGTTTAATTAAGCAGTAATGATTATAGACGGCACAATAGTGATTATGAAATGTACATTTCAATTGAGATAGAATTCAACTTTTGGATTTTATGAATAAATTAAAGACTCCTATGAGTTTCAAAATTTATTGAATCCATTTCACCTATAATTTAAAAAGCCTGTAATAATTCTATTACAGGCTTTTCTTCTCAAGAAACTTTTAATTCACAAATCTCATGAATACGAGTGAATCTTGATCCATTTACGGAATGTTCACAATTTATTCTATAAGTATCATTCTTTTTACTTTACTGAACTGACTGCCTCCATCGGTGTCAGAGACATATTCTAATTGGTAATACAAGACACCTGATCCTCCTAGCTCTGATTTATTAATAGTAAGCTCATGTGTACCAGAGGAGTACGTATTAGAAAGAACAGATACAACCTTACCTGTCACATCAGAAATAGTAATTGTCGCATTTCCTGCTCCAGGTAATTCAAATCCAATTTTCGTGAATTCTCTGAATGGATTTGGTGTATTCTGATTCAGTGCAAAACCGACAGATCCAATAGCATTAAATGAAATACCAACATCTAACATTTGAAGGTCTGAAGTATAAGCTACAGCTCTTGTAATATTGGAAGAAATTGAAATCGCCTCACTGAGAAGAACACTTCTTTTTGCCTTGAAAGTCATGGTAAAAAGATCATCTTTAGTCGAGACCCCGTTACTTGAGATCCACGTTGTCGTGATTCGATTAGCATCAATTATTCCAAAATTTTGCTCATTCATTTCTAGCGCACCTGAGTTGCTTGCAACAAATTCAAGACCATCTAATTCCAAAGTAAACTGATATGCAATAAGATCAGTAAATCCATCAGCCCGAACATTTACTTCTACTATTGATCCAGCATCAATCTGGTTATCATCAGCTTCAAATGTAATGGTGCCGTTTGTATTTCTATTCTCAGCAAAAGTGCTGTTAGCAATAGCATTGCCGCTCACATCTCCGATCTTGACACCTATAAAGTTTTGATCACTCATTGTATAATCAAGACTCGGGATATTTATCGTTTCCATAAATGGGAACGGAGACAGCACATCGTCGAATTGCTGGCTGGCCGATACAAATCTCCAACTACTATTCTTAGGCAAGTCAGTAGTTAGACCAAGTATTAACCTGCGCAAGTCAACCATATCTGTTGCTGATACTTTATCATCATTATTAATATCTGCAGCTATTACTTTATATGGACTATCAAGCGCTCTAATACCCAGAATATGCTGTTGTATCAAAACAAGATCAAGAGCAGATACGCCATTTAGATATGATCCACTCTTACGTGCCCTGATGTCATATGAAATATTCATAGCATTGTGCATGAACGCATATTTACCATCAACACTTGTAAGATCTTTGGCACCAACGCTTAATGCAACTTCTGTTCCTTCCACCATATCACCAAATGCAGTAGCTACTTCACCTTCGATTCTAGCTCCACTACCATTTAGTTCGCATACATCCGTGGCTCCGTTTACATCAAGGCTGATATTGCAGAAGTCAGTATTCCCTTCCGCATCCCTGACATATAATCCAAGGATAATTGTCTCATTTCCACCAAGGTCTACCAACATTTCGCAAGTCACTTGCAAGTTTGGAGAAAACGTTCCAGTCTCCTGGTCATCAGTTGGATACCCAAGTGAATCAAGTAAGAACCAGAATGTAACCTCGCTACAATTATCAAACGAACCGTTATCATAGTCGGTGGCCCATATCTCAACTGTGCCTGAACTTGGCATAATTGCCGTACTTAAATCCTGGATACAGATAGGTGTGGGTTGCTTATCATCCTGGAATTTTATCAGTGTTTCTGATTCGCCTGTATTAGCGCAACCATCTCTCACTTGCCATACTATCAGGTGATAGTCACCCTGGGTACCAACTTGTGAATTCATTGTTGCACTTGTTCCAAACGCAGTCTTTGTCTTCAATAATTTTCCTCTTTTGCTGTCAGCATCAGACTCATATACCTCAATCCACCAAGCTGCTCCATCTGCAGATAAGTCAGTATCACCACACATATCACTAACATTTGCAGTTACATCTTCATCTGCTTTGCAATCTTCAAAGTCATCACCTTTAGCATCTGCACCAGCTGTAATTGATACAATCACTTTATCAGGGGCCTCAACCGTAGGATCAGTTTCATCAATTACTTTGATAACCTGATCAAAAGTATAATAGCCATCCTTATCAACTTGTGTATAACGGAAATATACTGGACCAGCTTTCGCATTTTGCTTATCACACCAATCACACTCTAACTTAGTTACAGCACCACCGTCAGGTACATTTATTGGAGGATTAGCATAAGCTTCTCTATAATCAGTCCACCACTGTCCTGCATGAGCAGAATCGTAAGCATCAAGCCATTCGTCATCAATCGCCTGGAATTGATCGTAGGCCGTGTCATTATCATCATCGGGGTTAGCTGTATTTGGATCCCATGTACACCAGTCAATTACTGTCCATCTTCTGATAATCTTCTTACATGCATCTGCTGCTTCTACTTCAAGTGGCTCAAAACTTGATCCTACAAGAGCACAAGCTGCTTCACACCATACAGGCTGACCTGTATCGTCACCTTCAGCACAATCAAATGCTGCACCCATATATACATATCCTTCATATTCTACGATTCTGTATTGTTCATTGCCATCTTTATCAAGGACCGGAACTGCATTTCCTTTAGCATCTAATTCTAACCACAGTTCACACTCTCTGATAAGACCATCTACTTTCTCACCTGTGTAATGCTTCGGCCACTTAATTTCATAAGGGTTAAATGCACTGGTTCCGCTAAACGTGATTTTAGTGGTACAAATGACTTTCCCATCCAATGTCCATGTAATTACATCCTGACCATTTCCACAAGCATCAGCATCACCGGCAATTGTATATTCAACCTCCGAACCGGTACAAACTCTTGATTCAAAATAAGGTGCATAATCATATGGATCGTATCCCTTGTCGCAAGAAATCACAGCTCCAGGATGACATAAATAAGAAGAACTAGATTTGTCTTCTACATTAACTGTACTCCAGGAATGTGAAGCATGACCTGAATCATTAGTAACAACAAGCGCAACTAGATTAGGACCAAGATCCGTACAACAGAACTTAACGAAATCCTTACATATTGAATATGGATAATCCGGACGTCCAGCCGTCAATTTAGTGGCGGCAACTCCTTTAAGGATACCATCATATCCACAACCTGCTGCATGATAAATCTGATGTCCATTAACATATACTGGTTTATCATCAATTAAAATTGGATTTTCCAATTCTTCTTTCAACAGCAAACAAGTTTCTACCGGTCCACAACCTGCGTTATGAGATCCAGCATCAATTGCATTCACAAATACTTTAGCTATACCATTATCTGAAACAGTACCTGTAGGATCACCTACCAGCGATACATTTACCTCATCCTCAGCTATGGCTACAGGATTGATATAGTTTCTTGGAGTCACCCAGAACTGGAATTTTACATATTCTCCGTGACTACCACAATCTGTTATAGCGGTGGCCGTGACATGAGCTTGTTCGCCATACCAAAGACCTCTTAACACATTGTCATTACCTATAGTACCTATTGTAGATGACCACGTTATGTCTACCCCTGAAGCACAACTAAAATCAACCATTGCACTTAATGATAATTCTGCTGCACATGTCCAAGGAGCGATATCCACAGGAATATTTCCTCCTGGCCACATCTTGTAGAAATCGATCGAGCCATCCTTGTTTTTAGTTACTTTCTTTCCTTGTACTTTCGTAAAGAATGGTGCTTCAGGCTCTACAATTATCCATTGCATGCATTCTTTGATGCTACCATTACACCAGTCAAGTATCTGCCAGGTACGCATGATTTTAGAACTATCGCCGGCACATCCTGCGAACTGCATATCCGTACATTTAGCACTGAGGTTACACGTAACTCCTTTTGGTAATGGTAGTGCAATCGGATAAGTTTGGGTAATAAATGTTGTATCATAAGTGGTGTCCTTAACGATAACATCTTCGAATACCCAATATTGATTGCCATCATCATCAGTGACCAAAATCTTGGTTGGTACTAATGTCGATGTTATTACTGGTGTTATATCGTCAACTAAGGTAGTTGTACCAATTCCTTTTAAGATATAAGGATAAGCTCTCGTGGTGGCGAGGTTAGTTGCGGCTTTATCGACAAATCCTTGCTTCTTAAATAAGTCTTTATAATATCCTGCCACTACATCTGGTGTCGGATAAGCGTCACCGATTGCCTCACACGGTATTTTCAATCCATCCTGTTGTCCTGGCCCACCGAGTGGACAAGTGATCATAGATGTATCTAAAGGTGTTTCAACTATTGTATCAATCCTAAGATCTATTGAACTCTTTTGGCCATCGATATAAACTAAACCGGTGATTTTTCTAATTGTAACGAAGCCTGTACAAGCCTCTCCTTCTACACTGAAATATTCGGAAATGTTAGTTACCGGTACTCCGCAAGCGCCATTTACAGACTTTATGACATCTGACAATTTAACCAGGGATGGTACGGGTGCACTGCACATTACTTCCACTCTTGATGTCTTGACTAAAGGGATATTCTTGTCTTCAAGATTAATTTTACCCCAACACATTTGGCCGGTAGATAAATCTATGAAACGATAGACGATATCCTTTCCAACCATGCTATCATCCATCATGTTACCGACATAGACACCGTCTACATAAATCTCGATAGCTATCAATGCGCCATTTGGTGTATGGCCGCCAAAGTTAGCAGGCAAAGTTGCCTTACAATTGGCATCTAAAGTTACATTGATACGGCTTGGACAAGACAGACTTTGTGGACCATTAGGTGTAGCACCTGGTCCAAAGAATGTAGCATCTGAACTTCCTGGTCCTCCACCCGGAGCACCTGGGTTATTGCCTTCTGGGTTTGCACCTGCATCAGATAGATCCATGACAGGAACGGTCATCCCGCCAGGTCCTGGTCCTTCACCGGAAACAGATGCCTGATTACTTCCACTGACCGGTGTCATAATCTCAATCGTAAAACTGATCCACACGGTAGCATTTCGTGCAAGTGTACCAACAGGGATATCAATGTCCGTAGAACCATTATAACCTGGATCCTCAACTGGAGGTACCGTAACACCTATAAATGATGCACCTAGTTGTGTTGCAAGATCATCTTCAACGACTACATTACTTAATGTAACATTGCCCGTGTTCTTGACATGCAACATGAAGTCAACAAAAAATCTATCAGGAGCGCCTGCAGGTCTTACGTCTACAATCTGTTTTGACATATTGATCTTAGGAAATTGTAAAGGTGTTGGATCATCTATATCTGTAGGATCATCCTGAGGATGAGGTACAGTGCCATTGTCCGAGTCGTCAAGAAAGACCGGACTACCAGCAGGAGGTGTTCCACCTCCGGTCGCCGTATTGGTTTCAGAAGATCCAGTATTCGTAGGATCTATTTCTACGACCACTTCTACCATAACTTGCTCACCATCATTCAATGCTCCTGAAGTGCCATTTAATAAGTTGCCAGCACCTGCATAAGCAGCATTCGGTGTCGGTGCCGTACCTCCTGCTGAGGTCATTGTCACCACAGGAGGACTAACAACTTTAACAAATCCACCAATCGCATTGATGTTGTCATTTATCTGGAGGTTGATCATGTCCGCTGCACCAAAATTCGCCAATGTAAACTTGAAAGTTACATCCGCATTCCCTGCTATCCCAGAAGACGCCTGAACACAACTGGCTACAGTTTTAGCTAATCCCGGAATAACGCATACTGAACATTCTTCTACAAACACCACAGTTGCGCATGGACTTATTATTGTTTCTTCCAGCGCGACTGTTGGGAATGCGCTCGGGCATGCTCCACTATAATTAAAGTATTTACCATTTTTATCTCTTACCAGCATTTGTGAACCATTCGCGTCAGTCACATTAAATAGCTGGAGTGAACATTCCGGAATAGTGGTTTGTGGTTCTGGAGTACAAGCAGCAATTCTAAACCCTACGTAATCACCACGGCATTTGGATGGGAATGTACCATCTGAAGGTGGATTGTGGTATTTAAAGTAGAATGTACTGACAGGATTAGTCCCTACAGTATATGTAGCATTTGGATTTGCACCACAACCAGGACCATCAGTAATTACCAGGTTGGTGGCACCATCATTTAAGGTCATCCGATCTGATCCATTACAGAATGTCAAAGTTTGACCACTCAATACTGCCGAGGCATCCGTTGTGCTTGCTGCAGTACCTACGGAAACCTGAGATCCTACTTCGAGATTTCTTATATCAAGTTCGGTAATAGTAAGAGGCGTACAGAAGTCAAGTTTTAATAACAAAGTCCCTCCGTCGGTATCCCAACCTCCGAAAGTTGTTCCATTGCCGTCAAGGCTATTATCTAGATCTCCAAACAGGAATTCATAAGTTCCTACTTGTACATTATTCAGATTAACAATACCGATTGGAAGAGCTGGATTAGCATTCGTCCTATCGAGACTTATATATTCAAATGTAGTATTGGCTGGGCAAGTTGATGCCATACATTGTGGTGTAATGATACAATCTGCAACGACACATTCTTCAACTGTTTCCACAAGTTCGGCGCATCCTACATTTACTGTCTGCAAGGGTGTTCCCATAGCTACAGCATCTGTAAGAATCGTAGCAGAACAGCTTTGGAAATCAAAATAGTTACCATTACCATCTATTACATACTCATCAGAATTACCTGCATTGGCACCATTGGCAATAACATCGTCCATGTCGCAGGTCACCCTAACGATTTCTAGAGGACAAACAGGCGCAGCCATTGGTGGTGGCGTCACACAAGTTCCAATTTTAAATCCTACATAATCGAATGAGCATCCGCCTGGAGGATTGTGATATTTGAAATAAAGCGTATTAACTGTACTGGTACCAAGGGTATAGCTCGCATTTGGATTAGCACCACATCCAGGACCTGCTGTCGTGATAAGATTGCCATTTGTGATATCATCCGCATCCATTCGACTTGAACCATTACAGAAGGTTAATACCTGACCACCTAAGACTGCCGCTGCACCCACACCAGATATTGTTGTTCCTACGGAAACTTGTGACATTACTTCAAGATTTCTGACATCTAGTTGTTGTACAGCAAGCGGATCACAGAAATTCAGTTGCAATAACATGGTACCTCCATCATTATCAAAACCACCAAAAGTGGTTCCGTTTCCATCAGTGTTTACATCCAAATCACTGAACAGGAATTCATAATCCCCTATGCACACTCCATCTATCTCTATTAATCCTACATCAAGACCTGACATCGGGTCTGTACCTGTTTTATCCAGGCTTATATATTCATATTCGGATCCCATAGGGCACGCAACACAAGGTGGTGTAGGCGTACATTGACTGCATTCGACTTCATCAACTACAGTGGCACAAGGGCTGAGTGCAATAGTGGGTTGTGCGACCATTGGAAGTGGATCAAAATCCGAGCACATATCTTCATTAAAGTAATTGCCATTACCGTCTAATATATAGGTGTCCGTATTTCCGGGAGTAACTCCATTTAAAAGTACATCGGCCATATCGGTGGTGACGGTGACCAATGTCAATGGACAAGCAGGAATGGCAGGAGCCAAATCGGGAACACAAGTTCCAATCCTGAATCCTACGTAATCACCTGTGCATCCTCCCGGAGGATTATGATATTTAAAGTAAATAGTACTGACAGCCGCTCCACCTATAGTGTAGGTGCCATTAGGATTAGCACTACATCCCGGCCCATCCGTTATCACCTCATTGACCGCTGGCCCTACACCCATTCGAGTACTTCCGGCACATTGTGTCAATGTCAGTCCACTTAATACTGCAGAAGCATCCATCGTAGTAGTTGCTGTTCCAACTGAAACTTGTGATTCTACTTCCAGATTTCTTATATCGAGCTCCTCTACATTAATAGGTTGGCAAAACTCCAATTCTAACAAATAGGTCCCCCCATCATTATCATAGCCTCCGAATTGTGTCCCACTTAAATCCTCGTTAATATCCAGATCAGAAAATAGAACGGTAGCCGTACCTATAAGAACATCATTCAGCTCAATATCCGCAGTGGCTCCAGTACCAGTACCAGATTTGTTGGTTAACTTGATAAACTTGTATGTATCACTTCCAGTACACATGGCACAAGCAGGCAAGGGAGGTACAGGAATGTCCGAAATACATGTTCCAATTCCAATATCATATGCATCAGCATCAGGTCCGGTCGTCACAGTGATTTGTATCGATGAAAAAGTACCTACTATCTGAACTTCGCCTGACCTATTTGTATTGGGCGCACTTCCTGTCCAGCCTCCTCCCAAAGGAATTAGAGAACCCGTATATTGTATTTGCGTCGTAATAGTTGTCGGAACTCCTGAGGACATATCTTCAATTAATACAAGGCCGTCACCTTCTATACTATTTATGTCTACAACCGGGTCAGTCAAATCCGTGCCAAAGCTTAGGATAAAGACATCGGGTCCCGTGCCCGGATCATCGATTCCATTTCCAAATAGCGTGCCGACTAAATCTACACCGTCCTCTCCGCCGCTATACTCTATTTCTGCACTGATACAATTCGTACCGTTACAAGCTTCTGCAGTGGCCGCTGCGGATCCATCCCCGGGGGAATTATCAAATAACTCTGTAAAACTAAAATAACGGGACACTCCATCAGGACAATCTCCATCAGTCAATGCACCAGTTGGTGATTGAGGGGTTACCTGGGCAGAAATTAGTTGAAATGAAAAAAGACAAGCTAATGCGAAACAGCTACGGATAAATACGTTCATGAGATTCTATTAAAATTCAATTCAATCAAGGTTAAAAAACAGTTTTCGCCCGGACCAACACATAGTTCTTCCAGTCGATGATGATACAACTCGTCTTCAATGGTGGGGGGGTTGGACGAAGATAGTATTCACTTCTA